>JBGSTT010000045.1:0-6839 GCA_041736385.1 Rhodoglobus sp.
TACGAGCCTTGCTCGACGCGGGTGTTCGGGTCGGCGCGGGAGCAGACAACGTGCGCGACCCGTTCAATCCCGTTGGTCGCAGCGACGCGCTCGAGACCGCATCCCTGCTAGTGACCGCTGGACATCTAAGCCTGGCGGAGGCGTACGCTGCGGTAAGCGACGGAGCTCGGAGTGTGATGGGCCTGCCGAAGGCTGGAGCGAGCGTCGGGTCCAGAGCCGAGTTTCTTGCCATTCGCGGCGAAAGCCTCTCGGATGTCATCGCGAACGCATCGCCAGAGCGACTGGTCATTCACGCCGGTCGACTCGTCGCCAGAAGCACTGTCCACTACGAGGTGGCACAGCCAGCCCCCAGCCCAGCGCTCGGATTGAGGTAGTCATCATGTCAATACAGACCGCCACGAAGACACTGCTCGACTTCCGGGGTGTCGCGATGACTTTCCCGGACGGCACTGTTGCTCTGAGCGACATCGACCTCACCGTCAACCGCGGCGAGTTCGTCACCGTCGTCGGTCCGTCCGGCTGCGGAAAGTCGACCCTCTTGCGTATCGCGTCGGGGCTTGAGACCGCCTCAAACGGCACCGTCGAACTCAATACCGACCGCATCGGCTACGTCTTTCAGGATGCGACGCTGTTGCCGTGGCGCTCAGTGCAGTCCAACGTCGAACTGCTTGCCGAACTTCACGGCACCTCGCGTGCGCAGCGTGCCCAGAAAGCCAAAGAGGCGATCGACCTCGTCGGACTCACGGGGTTCGAGAAGTATCTGCCCAAAACGCTGTCTGGCGGAATGCGAATGCGCACCTCGCTCGCCCGTTCCCTGACGCTCGACCCTGAGATCTTTCTGTTCGACGAACCGTTCGGGGCTCTGGACGAAATTACGCGTGAACGGCTCAACGACGAACTGATCAAGCTGTTCACCGAGAAGCAATTCGCCGGACTGTTCATCACGCACTCGGTCTCAGAGGCGGTGTACCTGTCGACCCGGGTGGTCGTCATGTCGGGTCGACCAGGCAAGATCGTCGATACCTTCGACGTGCCATTCAACATGCCGCGCGACCCGGAGATTCGATTCACGGCGGAGTTCGCGCACTTGGTCGGCGAGGTCTCCCACGCTTTGCGAGGGGGGCACAACTGATGTCAGTTCAGGATCTGAAAAACGGCGTTAGCGACCCCGACAAGTCCGCCATCGCCCAGACTCGACCCGACCGGCGCGACATCGGACGAGCCAGCATCTGGGGACCCCCGATTGGGGTTCTCGCACTCGTCATCGGCGTCTGGTACCTCGCGGCCCTGGTGATTCTCGAGCCAGACCGACGCTTCCTGTTGCCGGCACCGCACATCGTCCTCGGCGTCTTCGGCAACGAAAACACGAGGGTCGATATCTGGGTTGCGCTCCTCAACACGGCCGCGGTAGCGATCACCGGACTCGCGGTCGCGATTGCGATCGGCGTGATCTGGGCGATCGGAATGAGTCAAGCGCGATGGGTCGAGCGCTCACTCTTCCCATATGCGGTCATTCTGCAGAGCATCCCGATTCTTGCCGTTGTTCCGCTGATCGGGTTCTGGTTCGGCTACGACTTCGCGGCTCGAACAATCGTGTGCGTACTGATCGCGCTGTTCCCGATGGTGTCGAACACATTGTTCGGCCTGCAATCGGTCGATCGCTCGCAGCGCGAACTGTTCCTGCTGCAAGGTGCATCGCGCTGGACGATCCTGACAAAGCTGGAGTTCCCGACGGCGCTGCCTGCCATATTCGCAGGCATGCGCATCTCGGCCGGACTCTCGGTCGTCGGCGCCATTGTTGGCGACTTCTTCTTTCAGCGCGGCACGCCCGGTATCGGCTCGCTGATCGCGAAGTACGGTTCGAGGCTGCAATCGCCTGAGTTGTTCGCCTCGGTCATCGTGTCAGCCCTGTTCGGCGTCGTGATCTTCGTTTTCTTCGGCTGGCTTCGTCGACGCGCCGTCGGCAAGTGGTACGACGTCAGCTAACCCCGGCATCAACCGGCAACCCAGACCCATGTGGCGCCCTGCAACACCAATCACCAGCACCAACCACACAGCAAAAGGAGAAGCAATGCGAATCACGCGTTCCCGCGCAATCATCGTCACCGGCCTCGTTGCCGGCTCGATGGCGCTCACCGCATGTACGGCCACCGCACCAGTGGAAGAGCCAACCGGACTGACCATCGGTGCAATCGATCTGGCAGCCGCTGGCTGCCCGGCCGACCTCAAGATCCAGACGGACTGGAACCCGGAGGCCGAGCACGGCCACCTTTACGAGTTGGTTGGCGACGGGTACACCATCGACTCCGACGCCAAGACGGTCACCGGGCCGTTGCTCGCGAGCGGCGAGTACACCGGCATCAACGTGACGGTCGCATCCGGTGGACCCGCCATTGGGTTCTCGCAGCCGAACGCGCAGATGTACGCGGATGACTCGATCTTCATGGCTTACGTCGGCACAGACGAGGCAATCGCTCAGTCGGGTGCGCTCCCAACGGTCGGTGTGTTCGCACCGCTCGAGAAGGACCCGCAGATGATCATGTGGGACCCGGCGACCTACCCGGACGTCGAGACGATCGCTGACCTCGGAACCGCGGGTGCCACCATCCGAGTCTTCCCCGGTGGAACCTACATCGACTACTTCGTCGGCATCGGCGCGCTCTCGGCAGACCAGATCGACCCCACCTACGACGGCCAGCCAGCCGTGTTCGTGAGCGAAGGCGGCAAGGTTGCTCAGCAAGGCTTCGCCTCGGCCGAGCCATACATCTATGAGAACGAGGTTCCGGAGTGGGGCAAGCCGGTCAAGTACCAGCTCATCAACGATGCTGGCTACCCCAAGTACGCCGCGGTGATGTCGGTCAAGCCAGAGGTCATCACCGAAAGCGCTGACTGCCTTACGGCCCTCGTGCCAGTGCTGCAGCAGGCAACGGTCGACTACTACGCCAGCCCGGATTCCACGAACACGCTCGTGCTTGAACTGGTCGAGGCGTACGACACCGGTTGGGTCTACACCCAGGGCGTTGCGGACTATTCGGTCGCAACCCAGCTCGGCGACGGCATTGCGGCGAACGGACCGGACAGCACGGTCGGGAACCTCGATGACGCTCGCATGCAGGAGCTCTTCGACATCGTGCTGCCGATCTACACCGCGGCCGGCCTGCCGGTCTTGGATGGAGTCAGCGTCACGGACCTCTACACCAACGAGTTCGTTGACCCGTCGATCGGCTTCTAGGCCCCGCGTCTCTGGGACCTAGAAATTCGCTTGGCAATCGCAACACCGATCAAGAAACACAGCAGACCATGACAACCCCGCCAGTGACGAGCTTGACGACACAGACGACCGCCAGACTTTCTGGCAAACGTGTCATCGTCACTGGCGGGGCTCGTGGGATCGGTGGCGAGATTGCGACCCGCTTCGCCCTCGAAGGCGCTCGGGTGATCATCCTGGACCGTTTGGTCGAGCTCGGCGAGTCCCGCGCCGCCGAGATCGGCGGAGGGTTCCTCGAGGTCGACCTGCTCGATCCAATCGCAACCGCTGAGGCGGCTCAGGCAGCCATCGACAGCCTTGGCGGCGTCGATGTGCTCGTCAACAGTGCGGGCATCCTGCGCTTCACGTCGCTGCTTGACCTGACCGTTCAGGATTGGAACGAGACGTTCTCCATCAACACCCGTGCGATGCTCACGACCATGCAGGTCTCAGTTCGGTGGATGCTCGAACACCAAGTCCACGGCAAGATCATCAACCTCGCCAGCATGGCCGCGAAAAAGGGCGGGGTCGGTGAGGGTGCCTATCCGGCGTCGAAAGCCGCGGTCGTCGCCCTAACGCGGCAGGCAGCCCTGGAGTGGGGATGCCACGGTATCACCGCGAATTCGCTATGCCCCGGCTATATCCTCACCGAAATGGGCGCAGCAACGCGCACGGAAGAGGACGTTGTCACATGGTCTTCACACTCTCCGCTTGGCAGACTGGGAACGCCGGAGGATGTCGCATCCGTCGCGCTCTTCCTCGCCACCTCTGACTCTGATTACCTGACCGGTCAGGCGATCAACGTCACCGGCGGAATGATCATGCACTGAGGTCTCGGCTTCGCTCGACCACCGGTTGTCGAACGAAGCCGGTTGTCGAGCGAAGCCGAGACACACACCACAGAAAGTACACCCATGAGCATCGCACCAACTGTCACTGAAGGCTCCATCGCCGCCCTCGAAGCCGAGCTTCGCGAGCTTCTCGGCGATGCAGGGGTGAGCATCGAACTTGCTGCGCGCGAGCGCGCGTCGGTCGACGGATCACGCCTTTCACCTGTCATCAGCGAGCAGTTGCCACTCGGGCTTGCCGACCTTGTGGCATACCCGACCACGGCTGAGAAGATTGCGCAAGTCGTCGGTGCAGCAGTTCGCCACGGCGTGCCGATCACCCCGCGCGGCAAGGGCACCGGTAACTACGGCCAAGCGATCCCGATGTCGGGCGGCCTCGTGCTCGACATGTCTAGGGCGCGCGCGATCGTCGAGGTCGGCGACGGCTTCATTACGGCTGAGGCTGGAGCGACCATGCTGTCACTCGAGATGGCAGCCAATAAGGCCGGTCAGCAAATCCTCATGTATCCGTCAACCGCGAACTCCTCGCTGTGCGGCTTCATCTCCGGCGGCTCCGGTGGCACCGGATCGATCAAGCACGGGATGTTGCACCAGGGCTTCGTACTCGCCCTCGATGTCGTGCACGCCGTTCCCGACGCGCAGCTCATCCATGTTGAGGGTGTTGACGCCGAGCCGTACGTGCACAACTACGGCACCGCTGGCATCCTCGCTCGAGCGACCGTACGTCTTGAGCCGCTGCAGGAGTGGCACGGCTTCTTCGCTAGCTTCGATACCTTCGGGCAGGCGCTGAGTGTGATCCGCCCGTTTGCCGATCTCGACCCAACACCTCGGCTCGTCTCGGCCGACCTGCCGACGCTGGCGAACGCGCTCCCGGCTGACCCGGGCATCCCAGCCGATCGTTCGTCGCTGCGAGCGATTCTCGACGTGGCAACGCTCGCAGAAGCGACTCGGCTGGTTGAAGCAGCTGGCGGTCGAGTTGATGACGTTCGCGAGGGCGCCCAGACCAGCATGAAGATCAGCATGATGAGCTACAACCACCCGATCGAATGGTTGCAGAAGGCCTACCCGAACACCTATTTTCATGTCGAGGTTGCCGGCGATGCGCTCATTGACCGCATCGACGAAGTGCACGCCGTCTACGATGGCGGCATGCTGCACATCGAAGCGCAGAAGGACCGCCCGATCGGCATGCTCGCCGGGGTGTACTCGACGCCCGAGAACGTTTACGAGGGCTTCGCGAAGCTCGAGGCGCTCGGTGTTGGGTATCACAACCCACACCAGTGGTTCGTGGACTTCGAGCCGGAGCGCACGGCGGCGACGGCGGCGACGACCGACCCGAACCACCTGCTCAACCCTGGCAAGCTCCAAGCCAAGCCGCCGATCGACACCGGAAACCAGGGAATGAAATCGTGAGCCAGGCGACTGGGCCGTGAGCCGCGAGCTCGCATTCCTCTCCGGGCCGGCACTGGCATCCACCATCACTGCCGACTCGATCGTCGTCGTGCCGACCGGCGCGATCGAGCATCACGGAGCTCACCTGCCGCTGGCAACCGACGCACTGATGGCTGAACTCGTCGCTTCGCAAGTGGTGGATGCTGCCGTCTCCGCCGGTCTCGACGTGTGGCGGCTTCCCGTGCTCAGCTACACCAAGTCCGACGAGCATCACTGGGCACCCGGCACGGTATGGCTCAGCTGGGACACCCTCATGCGCACCGTCGTCGACATCGGCAGCTCGGTTGCGGGCACGCCGGCGCAGACACTCGTGTTCTACAACGGCCACGGTGGCAACATCGCGCTGCTGCAGGTAGCACTGCGCGAAATCCGCAGACTCACCGGGCTTCGCACGTTCCTGATGGGCCTGACCGTGCCGGCTGGCGACGGAGTTGAGGGTCCTGACGAGCGCGGATTCGGCATCCACGGTGGGTACAGCGAGACCTCGATTCTGCTCGCGCTGCGTCCAGATCTCGTCGACATGTCCCTCGCGGCGCGAGCGGTTCCAGACCAACTCGCCGACTTCGACTACGTCAAGTTCAACGGCGGCCCGGTGAGTTTCGGTTGGCTGTCGAACGATTTTGGGCCGAGCGGGGTCATTGGAGACCCGGTCGGTGCAAACGCCGAATGGGGGCGAACACTCGTCGATCAGTGCGTGGCTGATGGTGTTGCCGCACTGCACGAAATTGCGCGATTCAACCGATGACGCTGCCACTGCTGGCGGATTGGCTGCCTGCCAACGACGTGGCCGAGCGGCCGCAGATGATCCTGTCGACCTCGCGTGATGGTGCACCGGATGCCCGTACCGTGCTGCTTACGGAGTGGGACGATGACGGCCTCTACTTCCACACCGACTCACGCTCGCGCAAGGTCGCAGACATCGCCGCCAACCCCGCTGTCGCACTCACGTTTCTCTGGCCGGGATTCACGCGGCAACTCGTGGTGCAGGGGCAAGCTTCGGTTGCATCCGACGAGGAACAAGCCACGGCCTTCGCCGCGCGCTCCCCGTACCTCAAGGAGTTGGCGTGGCTCAACACCACGGAGTTTGCGCAGTTGCCCCTCGAGGAGCGCCTTGAGCGGTGGGCCGCGTTCGAGGCGACCGACGCTGCGCCAGAAACGTGGATCGGCTTTCTGGTGCGGCCAACACGGTTGACGTTCTGGGAAGGCAACCTGGCCGCCGCGGCGCGGCGCACCGAGTACACGCTCGTGCGCGGGCAGTGGAACGAGCGCTACCTCCCCGGTTGAAGCTTGCC
>JBGSTT010000068.1:0-4034 GCA_041736385.1 Rhodoglobus sp.
CACCACCAGGGCAACGATCGCGACGCCGGCACCGATCATGATGACTGTCTTGCGCGTCATGCGCCCTCCTTGACAATGGTGGTTCTGGGCAACCGAGGCTTGGCGCAACGGCGGATCGTGACATCAGAGGGTTTCTCCCCGGCGGTATCCTAGCCATGCCGCCTGAGTACCATCAGAGAGAAACTCCATGCCCATCGTTGACAACGCGATCTACCGTGACGGCGTGCGATCGAGCGAGTCAGTCTCGCTAGAGCAGACCTTTGAGAAGCTTCGCGACGACGGTGGTTTTGCGTGGATCGGGCTGTTCCAGCCCACCGAGGCTGAGGTACTTGCGGTCGCAGAAGAGTTCTCTCTCCATCCGTTGGCGGTCGAGGACGCGCTCAAGGGTCACCAGCGGCCGAAGCTCGAGCGCTACGGAGAGACCTTGTTTGTAGTGCTGCGCGCAGCGCGCTATCTGGATGCACCGGAGGAGGTCGAGTTCGGCGAAGTGCACTTCTTCATTGGAAAGAACTTCGCGATCACAGTGCGACACGCAGAATCACCGGACCTCGGTCGAGTGCGCAAGCGCCTTGAGGCGAGACCCGCCCTGCTTGCGCTCGGCCCGGAGGCCGTGCTGTGGGCCGTCTTCGATGAAGTGGTCGACGGGTTTGCTCCGGTTGTCGAAGGGCTCCAGAACGATATCGACGAGATCGAAGACCAGCTGTTCAACGGAGATTCAGAAGTCTCGCGCAGAATCTATGAACTCGCCAGCGAGGCGATGGCCTTCCAACGAGCGACAAGTCCATTGATCGGGATGCTTCACGCGATCGAGGCCGGCTTCGACAAGTACAACGTGGATCTTGAGCTGCGGCGTCACGTGCGAGACGTGCTCGACCACACCGTGCGCACGGTCGAGCGAGCGGACTCGTTCCGAGCTATTCTGCAGAACGCACTCACCGTGCAATCCACCCTCATGGCCCAAGCGCAGAACACCGAGATGCGCGTTCTGGCAGAACAGAGCGTTCGCCAGGGCGACCAGGTAAAGAAGATCTCCGGGTGGGCGGCAATCCTGTTCGCGCCGACGCTGGTCGGAACGATCTACGGCATGAACTTCCGGTTCATGCCCGAACTCCAGTGGACGTTCGGCTACCCCCTGGCGCTCGCACTAATGCTTGCCTGCGGGGTCGGCCTGTACATCGTTTTCAAGCGCAAGCACTGGCTATGATCGCGCTAACGCTCTGATCGCATTCACCGAACGGTGACGTTTACGCACTGATCGGAACGAGTCCGAGCGCACCGGCCTTCCGTCGCTGTCGCAGCGCCAGTGAAGCCACGATCATGCTCACCGCGCCGAAGAACACGAGCGCAACTCCCGCACTCAGCGCGGTGCCGAGTGCCCCACCGGCGATGATTGCCTGCATCCCGTCCACCGCGTAGGTGAGCGGCAGGAAGGGACTGATCACTTGGAATGGTGCCGAAAGGAGCTGGATCGGGTAGACGCCGCCAGTCGAGGTGAGTTGGATGGCGAGCAGCAGCAGTGAAACGACCATTCCGGCTCGACCGAGCGCGACTGTCAGCACGTAGTGCACCGCGGTGAAGGCGATTGCCATCACGAGCGAGAACAGGATGGTTGCTGGCAGCATCGAGACACTGACTCCAATGGCAGTATGGAGCACCACGACGAGCAACATCGCACTCGCCGTTGTGACGAGCGCAGCACGACCGAACGTCGCAGCCGTGAGTCGGGCACTGCTCGCCGTCGACGCCATCGCTCGGCGGGACAGGCGTGGCAGCACGAGGAAGGCCGCGAACGCTCCAATCCAGAGCCCGAGCGGCACCACAAACGTGGCAACAACCTGGCCGACCTCGGTCACGGCGTTGTCTGTCGTCACCGAGACTCCGACAGGATCAGCGACCACCTTCAGGGTCTGGTCGATCGTTCCAGCGTCTGAGGTCGGTAGCTGGGACGCACCGTCACGAAGACCGGTCGCGAGTGCCCCTGCGCCGGAGGCGAGAGCATCCGCGCCAGCAAGGAGCGCCGGCGACCCGTCAGCCAGCTGGTAGGCGCCCCCAACGGACTGTGAAACGCCAAATTGGAAGTCGGCGATGCCAGACGACGTCTGCGACGCGAGGGTTTGTCCGCCCGCAGCGGCGGCCGCGAGCCCGTCGACGATCTGCTGGAGACCGGCTTTGGTTGCCGCATCGACGGCCGGATTCAACTGGACTCCAGGATTCACGGCGCTCAAGCCAGCTGACAGTCCCGAGATTCCGTTGGTGTACTGGGAAACACCGGAACTCAGGCCGCTGAGCTCTGCCGCACCATCTTCGAGTTGCGACAGGCCGAACGCTAGAGAGTCGACTCCACCGGTGTATTCCCGAAGACCACCAGCGAGCGATCCCGCGCCGGTGGATAACTGATCTGCGCCATCCGCCGCATCGGTAAAGGCCGAGCCGAGTTTGCCGAAGCTTGCATAGATGCCGCCGAGGTATTGCGCGGTGATTTCTTGACCGAAGGTGTCTGCCATGGTCTGGCCTACGACTTGCGCGACCGAGCCGGTGAGGTAGCCGTGTGCGTCGTCGGTGCGGATGGCGATGTCAGCTTGCTCTGGCGAGGAGCCTGAGAGGGAAAGGATCGAGCGCGAGAAATTACTCGGGATCGTCAGGATCGCGTACACTTCGCCGCGCGCCAAGGCCGCCTCGGCATCCTTCTCGTTCGTAATGGTCCAGTCGAATCCGTCGGCTCCGGTGAGCTCGGTGACGAGCAATCGGCCGGCGAATACCGGTTGTTCTGTGCCATCGGCTGCGGTCGACATGATGAGCCGATCCTCGTTCACAATCGCTGCCGGGATGCGGTCGATTGCCGAATCGGTCTGACCAACGGCACCGACGAAGAGTGCAACGACGGCAAGCGGCACGAGCGCCAGAGCGGCCAGGCGCGCAACGACGGTCCAGCGGCTGCGCCACCTCGGTTGTTCGCTGGTAGTCATCGCAGGATTCCTTCTGTCGAGAGTGAGTAGAGATTGACCGTGACGACCTCGCGCGCACCGGTGTCGCCGGTCGAGAGTGCGCGGGCCGGAACCGGAGTTCCGACAACGACTGTGGTAGTCGGAGCGGCTAGCCGTGCAACCGCGGTGAAGAAAGCAGACTCGTCACCTGCGTCAGCGAACGCATCCAGTTGGTCAAGCATGATGACCGGGGTGTTTTCGGCGATGGCGACGGCTGACAGTGCGACCGCACGCTCAAGCTGCGGCAGCGACGTCAGGCTAGAACCGACCTGAATGGGCTGCGCGCGACCGTCGGTAGTCTCGCCGAGCACGGTGTTCACACGGTCGACCCACACGGCGGCACGACGTCGCGTTGCAAATGCCTGGTGCCAAGGCGCGGTGAGTTCAATGCGTTCCGCCAATAACTCACCGATCGTCGCGGTCGCTTCCGAGCGCACGGTTCCACCAATATCGGCGAGTGCAACACACTTGCGAACGCCGTCAATCTCTGACGGCAGCGGATGGCCCATCACTTGAGCGCGCCCGGCACGAAGCGCCAGTCGCCCACCCAGGGTCGCCGCTAGCAGTCGCCGGTCGACGGCGTCGCCGCTGGCGATCACGAGTGCGCCGTGTGGCACGGTCAGCGAGACAGGGCCAATCGTGTGCTCTGCGCTGCCGCTCACGAGATAGTCGGCACTGATGGCGCTCGCGTGTTCGCCGGCGGCCCATTCGACGGCTTGGCGGTGATCGCGCAAGTGTTCACCTTCGATGTCGACGTTCGGCAGTATGCGACCGAGCCAGCGTGGCATCCACCAAGCAGCTCGACCGAACAAGGTCATGAGTGCTGGTACGAGCGTCATGCGAACGAGGAACGCGTCGAAGGCGATGCCGGCGGCAAGTCCGAGCGCAATGGGCTTGATCTCGCCACTTCCTTCTGGAACGAAGGCGAAGAACACGAAGAACATGATGAGCGCGGCCGCCGTGACAACTCGAGCAGATCCGGCGAATCCGCGCTCGATGGCAAATCTCGCATCCCCGGTCTTGACGAACTCCTCGCGCATTCCCGAAACG
>JBGSTT010000081.1:0-2803 GCA_041736385.1 Rhodoglobus sp.
CCCGGTTGCACTGTTGTCGGAGGCTTTGGGCAGCATCGACGGTGTGGAACGTGCATTCATTTTCGGATCCTTCGCGGCGCGCGCGAGCGGTGTTGCCGGAAGCGCGCCGGGCGACATCGATCTCATGGTGATCGGCAACCCAGACGCTGGCGCTATCTACGACGCCTGCCGACGCGTTGAGGAGCACGTCTCGCGACCGATCAACCCGACGATCTTGACCCAGTCGGAGTTCGCTGCAGCCTCGGGGTTTCTGGGGACCGTGCGGGCAAACCCAACGTTGCCGATCATTGGTCCTGCGTTGTGACCGGCACATTGCCGGCCGGACAACGTCGGGCCGTTGAGGCGTTTGTCGGCTCGGGCCGCCTGCGGGTGGTTCCCGCGGATGCCGACCGCACCTCCGACTTTCTCGCCCAAGCTGACGAGCGACTGAGTCAATTGCCTCTGCTCACCAGCGCTCCCGTCAAGACTGGGATTGCCTACGACGCTGCACACGATGTTGGTGAGGCATTCCTCGCTTGGTTCGGGTACGCAACGACGAACGGGCCCGGGCAGCACGCAGCTGTCGGCGAGTTTCTGACAGTAATCCTCGATAGCCCGCCGGCTCACGCTGCCGCGGCAGCGATGTTCGACCAAGCGCGTCGGGCGCGGAACCAACAGAACTACCGCGCCAATCCGGTGGGCTCGGCGCAAGCGAGCGTGGTCGAGCAGATGGCTCGTACCTTGCGAGCTGCCGCATCGAGCCGGGGTCTCGGCTAGCTCGACCACCGCGCATCCGTGGTTGATTCCGACTTTCGGACGCAGTAACGTACAACCAAATGGTTGTAGATAAACTGAGTGACACGGAGATCGATCGCCTGTTTCAGGCGCTCGCTGACTCGACGCGCCGGGACATTGTGGCGCGAGTGATGCTGCGCGAGGCATCCGTCTCACAGCTTGCGACGCACTATTCGATGAGCTTCGCGGCGGTGCAGAAGCACGTTGCCGTACTCGAGCGCGCGACGCTCGTGACTAAACACCGACGCGGGCGGGAGCAGCTCGTGCACGGCAACCCACCGGCGATCGATCGCGCCAAGCGACTGCTCGACGAGTACGAAGCGATGTGGCGCGGGCGGGTCGAACGCATCGGCAGCATCCTTGACCACGACGATTCGAACACTGACGATTCGAACACTGACGATTCGAACCACAACGAAGGGAACCCAGCACGAGCGTCATCAGCAGCAAGACAGACACCGAGGCCCTGACCCTCACCTTCGTCGCCGAGTTCGACGCTCCGGTCGAGCGCGTCTGGCAGGTGTGGGAAGACCCGCGCCAGCTTGAACGCTGGTGGGGGCCGCCGGAGTGGCCGGCGACCTTCGAACGGCACGACCTCACGGTCGGTGGCCGCAGCAACTACTTCATGACCGGCCCGGCCGGCGAACAGGGCGGGGGTTGGTGGCAGATCACGAGCGTGGATGCGCCAAACCGCTTCGAATTCACCGACGGCTTCGCGGGGGAAGACGGCGAGCCCAACCTCGACATGCCGGTCACCACCGCGGTCGTCACACTGGAATCGCGCGGTGACGGCGGCACCGTCATGGCGGTAACAACGACCTTCTCCAGCCTCGAACAACTCGAGCAGCTCGTCGCGATGCAGATGGTCGAAGGCATGACCGCCGCGATGGGCCAGATCGACGCGCTCTTGGCAGAGGTGCGCTAGACGGTCTACCGCGATAGCAAGAAGGCCGTCAAAAAGTAGGTAGTCGCGACGTAACCCCGCCCGGTTAGGCTGGGCGGCATGATCCTGCCATTCGTCCCCGAGCCGATCTCCAACCTGATTCTGATCGGTGCGGGCGTAGTCCTCGTCCTGATCATCATCATCGTGCTGCTGCGCGGTATCAAGGTCGCAAAACCGGATGAGGCGATCATCGTCACCTCGCGCCAGAAGCGCATTCGCGGCGAAACTGACCCGCTCGCCGAAACCGCCGGGCAACGCGTCGTCTTCGGTTCGCGCGTCTTCGTCAAGCCGATCGTCGAGGCCTACTTCACCCTGAGCCTGCGCAGTCGCCAGCTCAACGTGCAGGCGACCGCCCAGACGAAGGATGCGATCACCATCAAGGTCAACGCGGTGGCGGTCGTGGAGGTTGGCGGCTCAGAGAGCATGGTTCGTGCGGCCGCGCAGCGGTTTCTGAACCAGCAGGATCAGATCGAGACATCCACTGAAGAGGTCTTGAGCGGATCGGTTCGCTCCATCGTCGGTCAGCTGACCGTGACCGAGATCATCACGAATCGCTCCGCGCTCCAGGGTCAGGTGCTTGAAGCGGTCAGGGATTCACTCGACGTGCAGGGATTGCAGATCGACACCCTGCAGATCAAGGAGATTGACGACGACAACGGCTACATTCGTGACCTCGGTCGAGCGGAAGCTGCCCGCGTCAAGCAAGTGGCAGAAGTCGCTGAATCCGTTGCGCGGCGGGCGTCTGAGGAGGCACGCATTTCGGCGGATCAGGCCGTTGCGGAGGCGCAGCGTGCGCTGGATCTGCGCAACGCCGAGATTCAGAAAGAGACCGATAAAGCCCGAGCCGAGGCTGCCGCCGCAACGCCGCTCGCCGCGGCGATCGCTCAGCAGGAAGTGATTGCGCAGGAAGAGATCAACGCGGGCAAGCGAGTCGGTTTGCGCAAGCAGGAGCTCGATGCTGAGATTCGCGCCGTCGCCGATGCCGAAGCGTATGCGGTGCAAAAGAATGCCGAAGCGAGTGCGGGTGCAGCCGTGGCTGCGGCCAACTCCGACCGTGACGCGCGGCGCGCGAGCGCCGAGGCGATC
>JBGSTT010000087.1:0-6047 GCA_041736385.1 Rhodoglobus sp.
CGATAGCGGCGGCGATCTCGGTCACGCCGGGCACGACGACACTCGCGGTGCCGTCAGGCGCGAGCGGCATGATCGGCACGGTCACGCGCACGCCAGCTTCGACCGCGAGCTTCGCAATGAACGCCCAGTGCACCGGGTCGATCTCGAAGGAGTACACGCCACCGTGCAGGTAGATCGCCTCACCGGCCAGCTCACCGGCCAGCTCTCCGGCCAGCTCTCCGACAGCATCCGAGCCTCCATCAGACGAAGCAGCAGCGTCGAGCGGCATGACCTCGAAGACCGGCCACCCCGTGGCATCCGATCTGGTGATTTGCACTTTTTTGCGCAGCCTGGCTGGCGGTTCAAACGAGACCGGATGCTCACGCTCGCGACGAACGCGTGCCAAGGTTCGCTCTGCCGAACGAAACTCCCGCTTCGACCCGCGAAGGGTGATGATGAGCGGGGCAAGCCGACTCAGCAGGCTTGCCACTGTGACTCAGCCGTCGATGCGCTTGAGCACGTGAATCGGGATGAACACGCCGAGTATGGACGCGAACATGCCCGACAGGAACACCACAAGTTCAACGCCGGGAACGTAGAACGCCGACCCCATGAGGTAAATGCCACCAACGAAGAGCACGATCGACACGATGAAACCGATGATGTTCACGCTCCCACTCTAGCGAGCGTTGGCGGCACCATGGAAAGTACTGTTCGGCCGCGCCGCGCTGACGCTACCCTGAATCGTCAACACGAAGGAGAGCGGGCGAACGATGGCGACTTCGAACGACGACTTGATTGCCGCCTCGGGGCGAGTGGACTTTCCGCGGAGCTTGAACGACTTGATGAGCACGGCGCAGTGTCCAGCATGTTTCAGTCCGTTGCGCTCAACAATGTGCGGAACGTGCGGGCTCAATCTGGAGCATCCGGCGGCGGCAGAACTGGCTGAACGCTCAGCGTCGATTGCGGAATCGTTGCGCGGCAGGCTCGCAATTATTGGGCGGATGCGACTTGAGTCGCGTGCCGCTGTCGCTGCGGTTACTGTCGCTGCGGTTACCCCTGCGCTGGCCACCGCCGCTGACACACCGATTGCGTCGGCCGCTGCGCATGTCGCTGCCGCGCCTGTCGCTGCGCATGTCGCTGTCGCTACTCCCGCCGCCGGAGTTGTCCCGAACGTGCCTGCCCCGGACTCACCGGCATCCCGTCACCTCGGCGTGCAGGTGATCCTCCTCATCGTGGGCATCTCGCTGCTCTCTGTCGGGGCAATCTTCTTTCTGGTGTACGCCTTCATCACCTTCGGCTTGGTGTGGCGCTCGCTCATCATCGGGACGGTTACGCTCGTCGCGATTCTTGCCGCTTCAGCACTACGACGGCGATCCTTGTACGCCACATCCGAGGGGATCGGCATTTTGGCGATCGTCTTCGTGTACCTCGACGTCTTCGCTGTTCGCGCCAATGATCTGTTCGGTGCCGCTTCTCGCGATGAGGCTGAGTACTGGGGCGCAGCGCTGATTGGATCTGCGGTCGGGTTTCTCGTGTGGCATCGTATTGCTCGGATCCGCGCAGCATCGATCGCGGCCTTCGCCGCTCTCCCGATCGGCCTATTCATCCTCACAGCGTCGTTCACCGACGGTGCGCCATTCGAGCGAGCAATCTTCCTAAGCTTCTGTGCGCTCGCGATCGGCAGCGCCATCTACGCAATCAGCGGCACCCCTCTCGCGGTCGGTGCCCGTCGCATCGAGCAGATCACGGCGCTCGCTCTTGCAGTGATCGGTACGGTCGGCGTTGCCATCGCTGCCTTCGGACTGGAACCCGACTGGGAATGGGGCGGCGCGCTCGGATTCGCGATCGCTGGCTCGCTCAGCTTCGCCCACGGCGCCATCATCCGTCGAGTCCGGGCGCCGCGCATCTTCGATTGGATGTTCGTTGGGCTCGGCGCAGCCTCGTTCGCGAGCATCGCCTTTGCTGTCGCCCTCCGGTCCGACGCCGAGTGGGTCGCGGTTATCGCACCTGTCGTCTGGGCCGTAATTGTCGCGCTCGTGTTCGAGGCGTTGCGTCGGGTGATCGCGGCGGTATCGGCTGGCGTTGTTGCGGCAGTGCTCGCGGTGGTGCCCGTGGTGTTCGCGCTTGGCTTGGCGCTCGCCTATCCCGCGCTGGCGGTCGTTCAAGGAGTTTGGTCTGTGCCGGGCGCTGAGGCGGTAACGGTCGAATCCAGATCGGGTTATGCGCTGGTCGCGATCGGCGCTGTCGTCGGCATCGCCTGCGCGTTCTGGGCGCTCCGCCGAGTGCTCGCCCGACGCGCAACCGTCGTTCTCGCGGCACTGATCGCCCTGGCCGTTGTGAGTGTTGGGCTGGTCGGCACGCTGTGGGCCGCGATCATTGCCTGGATCGTCATCGCCGTGGTCGGCGTTGCGGTGTTGCTCGCCGCCGCGCGCGGGCGTTGGAGCGCTTTCCTTCACGGCGCCGGCATTCGCTCTGTCGTCAACGTCGGCGCCGGCGTGGCGCTGTTCTTGGCATACGCAGCATCATGGGCAAGTATCGACACGTGGTGGGTCGGCTCACTGGCCGCCGTGTCCTTGGTTGTCGCAGCGCGGTTCGCCGTGGCATCCGCCGCTATACGCGGAGCACTGACGGGTACCGCCATCGTCCTCGCGCTCATGGCGGTCGGAGCGGAGGGCTGGCACCTCAACGAGCGTTTCTTGGGCGGAGCAGACGCTTCGCTCGAGGCTGCTCAATGGATACTCGTGCTTGCGGTGCTCGCGCTAGCCGTGAGTGTTTTCACACCGCGGCTCGCCAACACCGATCGCCAAGTCGCGCAATGGGTCACGGTTCCGGTGATTGCGCTCACCGCCGCCGCGAGCTGGGGCATCACGCAAGCGAATACTGACGCGGCAAACTTGGTGTTTGCGGTGCCCGTCGTCGGAGTTCTCGCTGGCAGCGCTCTGGTCGCGGTACTGCTCGTGCGGGCGAGGTCGCAGAACAGGGAACTCGCAAACGAGGCGGGTTTTGCGGCGGCCGCGGCGCCCATCGCGCTCGCTTGGACTGTCGATTCTGGAGTCGCGCTTGCTGGCGGGGATGACGCGGCGCGAGCACTCATCACGCTCGTGGCGGTCGGCGCTGTGTATGTTGCGGCCTCCGTCGTCGGAACGTCTCGGCTCGGTGCAGCCGTCCCGCAGAGCCAGAGCGTGCGAATCTCGGCACTAGTGCTCGCGAGCGTGCTCGCGGCCTACGGCATTGTGCTCGCCGGAATCGATCCCATCGAACTCGCGACAGCGAGTCTTGCCGTCGCTCTCTTCGCGGTTGGGGCGATCCGGTTGCGCACCGTTGCGGCGGCCGGGAGTTGGCGTTGGCTCGCACCAGGCCTAATCGTGCTGCTCGTGCCGTCGCTCTTCGTCACGTTCGTCGATCAGGAACTTTGGCGATTGGTCGCGCTCGGGGTCGCGGCCGTCGCGGCCGTAGTGGTCGGGGCACTCGCTCGGTTGCAGGCACCCCTAGTGATCGGCGCGGTCGTCGCCGTTGTCCACGGTCTTCGAACCTTCGCGCCGCAATTACTCGCGGTGTATCAGCTCGCCGAGTGGTGGGTGTGGGCTGTGATCGGTGGGGCGATAGTGCTCTTCGTCGCGATTACGTTCGAGCGCAGGACTCGGGACTTGAAGAAGTTCGGCGCGCAAATTGGTTCATTCCGTTGACTTCGCGGCGCCAGTGACGTGATCGGGGGCTCAGCGCTGCAACCAGGCGAGCACCGCGAGCACCCGACGGTGGTCAGTGCCTGAGTCATCGAGTGCAAGTTTCTGAAAGATCGCCGTCACATTCTTCTCGACGGCCCCGGTGCCGATGAAGAGCGACTCGGCAATCGCGATATTGGTGCGGCCCTCTGCCATCAGGCCGAGCACCTCAAGTTCCCGGGTCGTTAGCCGCGCAAGTGGATCGTGTCGGCGACCGAGCAACTGCGCGACTACCTCGGGATCGAGCACGGTGCCGCCGACAGCAATTCGCTCAACGGCATCGCGAAGCTCGTCAAGCGAAGCAACGCGGTCTTTCAACAGGTATCCAATGCCGCCACTCCCGCTCGACAGCAACTCCTGCGCATACGCGACCTCTACATATTGCGACAGCAACAAGATACCGATCTGCGGATGCTTCGCTCGAATCTCGATCGCTGCACGCACGCCTTCGTCACGAAAGGTCGGTGGCATCCGTACGTCGAGTACAACCAGATTGGGTGCCGTGTCGGCCAGGGCGGCGAGGAGTTGCTCGGCATCCGAATATGCGCCGACGACTTCGACGCCAGCCTCGCCCAGCACCCGTACGAGTCCTTCACGCAGCAGGACTGAGTCATCGGCTACGGCGACACGAAGCGGCGGCATGCCTCCAGATTAGGGGGATGCCGCCGCTCCGGATGCCGCCGCTGCTCCGCTGACCTTCTATTCCGACTTCGCTGGCCCAATCGGCAAGCTCGCGGTGACAACCGTTGGACCGCCGACCGGGCTGACCAGTTCGAGTTTGCCGCCGAGTCCGCGCACGCGTTCCTCCAGACCGGCAATGCCGTGCTCTGGAACGGCGCGAGCGCCGCCAGACCCGTTATCGGTCACAACGATAATGAGCCAGTTCTGCGGTGGCTCACCATCAAGTCGAGCGCTCACCTGTACTTCGATCTCTGTCGCACCCGCGTGCTTCGTCGCGTTCACCAGAGCCTCGCTCGCGATGAAGTACGCGTTGCGCTCGATTTCTTGGGGCAGCTCGAAGTTCTCGGCGAGCGCACTGGTCACGCGTACCGGCACTGGGTTTCGCACCGCACTCGACTCCAGGGCCGCCACTAGTCCGCGGTCTAAGAGAATCGGCGGCGCGAATCCCCGTGAGAGTGCTCGCAACTCCTCGAGGGCATCCTTCGACTGCTGCATCGCTTCGGCGATGAGCACACGGGCTTTACCTGGGTCGGCATCCAACTGGCGTTCTGCCGCGGCCAGGTCCATCTGCATGCGCACCAGGCGTTGTTGCGGGCCATCGTGAATGTCACGCTCAAGCCTGCGAAGCGAGTGGCCTTCTGCTGAGATAGCGGCACCTCTCGACTCGCTGAGGTTGGCAACCTCACGCAGCAATGCATCCGACTTCCATGCGCCAAGCATGCCGCGGGCGATGAGCCAGTGCAGCTTGACGAAACCTCTCGTGACGAATGGTAGCGAGACCAGAAAGACGATGCCGAGCACAAGCAATGCGAGAGCCTCGGCCAGAGCGGGGTTCACGAGATCGATCCCGAACCGGCTAAGGATCCACTCGACGAGATAGAAGCTGCGCTCGCTGCTGGGAAGGAAGCCATCCCAGATCCAGGAGGTCACACCGCCCAACCCGAGCGAAATCCACACGACGGTGATCGTCCAGCTGATCGTCTTGACAATGAAGTCGACGAACATGACGTACAGGAGGTAAAGCCAGTAGTGGCCGTTGCCAACCACGGCGCGAAGCCAGCCGAGGAACCCCGTGCGGGCACGGAAATCCATCCACTCCGGACGGGCGATGGTGGCGCGTCGCGCCCACTCGAGGAGGATCAGATCGAGCGAACCAAAGCCGCGGGAAACGTAGAGCGCGCCAACAATAAGCACGAGGCCGATGAAGAAGGTGAAGATTGTGCCAATTCCACCCGAGAACAGGCCGATCGTGATACCGAACCCAGCCACGGAGACCGGAAAGGCAATCAACAGGTAGGCAAGCTCCCTCGGCAGGCTGCGCCAGGCGTTCAGGTATGAACTTTTGCGTGGGGTAATGGGTGGGGTGATGTTTTCTGTGGTCATAGCATTCACGGTATTTCCCATCCAAGATGCGAGTCAGTGGGGCTATCCCCCCAGGGCTTGCGGCTAACCCCCAAAGTTAGCGATGCCTTGGTGGGTGAACCGGCCGGCCAGCAGAGTTGCTGCGACAGGCATTGCGCGAAGCTCGTCGCCGGTCGAGGCAAGCGGGTTGAGCTCGGTGACGACAAGGTCAGCAGGCTGCCCGATTGCGACGGTCGTGCGGGTCGACGCTGCGATGGCCTCCTCCGCCGAGATGCGCTGTTCCGGATGCCACGGCTCCCG
>JBGSTT010000132.1:0-11075 GCA_041736385.1 Rhodoglobus sp.
GATTCTGGCGAATCGTATGATGGTTCTGCCCAGCCGGGCCAAGCTCCGTCGGATTGGATGACCGTTGACTGAACTCGATCTCGTTCAACTCTGGTCGAAGGCTCGTTGGCACCTCATCGTGTCGCAGTTGGCACCGACGGCGTTGCTGGGCTTCACCGTCTGGCTCGCCCTTGAAGGACTTGCGGATGCGACGGTCGCAGTTCGCATCGCGGCAACCGGCATCCTGCTGGCATCAGGAGTTCTTGGAGCTTTGGCTCAGTTCTCATCGGCTTCCGAAGCACAGGCGATCGCGAAAGACCTCACGGCGGTTGGCGCAAGTTCGTTCGTAGCGCAGCGAATCGTGGCACTAGCGGCATGGGCGTGGATCGTGAAGTTCATCACCCCCGCGATCTTCATTGTGATCTTTGCGGCCTTGGTCACCTCCCTTTATCTTGCGTTCTAGTGTCTGGGGCTTGGGCGCTCGTCTTAGCGAGCCTGCTCTGGGGTACCACCGGAACAGCTGCGAGCTTTCTGCCCGATGACGTGAGCCCGATTGCCGTCGGCGCCTCAACGATGACCTTCGGTGGCTTGCTGCTGTTCGTCGTGTCTGCCCCGCTGGCCATCACAGCCTTGCGAAACAATCGTTCCCGGCGCTGGCTGATCATTGGCGCCATTGGCGTTGTCGTGTACCCCCTCGCCTTCTATAGTTCGATGAACTTGGCGGGGGTTGCGATCGGCAACGTTGTTTCGCTGGGCACCGGCCCGGTGTTTGCCGCAATCCTCGAGTGGGCAATCGAACGACGTCCACTTGCGCGCCTCTGGGTGATCTGTACCGCCATCGCGATTGCGGGCATCGTGCTGCTCGCGCTCGGGGGTCACGGGGCACAGGGCGCCGGCGCAGATCCGGTGTTGGGTGTTCTGCTTGGCTGTCTTGCCGGAGCCGCCTATGCGCTGTACACCTACTCCTCGAGTCGAGCGATCCGAACCGGCCAGCCGCAGCGCGGAGTAATCGGCGGAATGTTTGGCCTTGGTGCTGTGGCGTTGGCTCCGGTGCTTCTGGCTACCGGTGCACCCCTCGCACAATCGACCCAATCCGTTGGGATTGCGGCCTACCTCGCGCTCGGGCCCATGTTCGTGGCATACCTCTTATTCGGTATCGGCATGCGAACTCTTCGCAGCACGACCGCGACCACCATTACTTTGCTTGAGCCGTTTGTCGCGACGATTCTTGCGATTGTGGTCGTCGGCGAGCGACTGGATGCGATCGGTTGGGTCGGATTGGTGTTGATTCTGGCCGCGGTCACTGTGCTTTCTACGGCTCGGCAAACCCACAGAATGGAGCAACCGTCATAGTATTTCGCTATGTCAGACGACGAAGATGCGGGCGAGGAAGCAACATCAGACCCGACCTTTGACCCAACGCTGGCCGCGCCGGGACCGCGACGATCAACGTTCACCCCTCCACCCGGTGGAGTGGCGAAGAGTGTGTTCGGGCTTCCAGATGTTGGCGATGGCACGCCCACAGGCGCCGCTGTGCACGACGATGACGAACTGGCGAGGGCTCTGGCGGATGATTTCTCGAGGGTCCCGCCTCCGACTGCGCCGGTTGGGACGCTGCCTGTCGTGACACCGGCTGTCGTAACACCGCCCGTCGTGACGGGGCAGGCCGAGGGTCCGGACTCGTGGGGAGAGAACATCCCGCGTGTCGACACAGAATTCAACGTGGGTACGGACGCGGATATCGGCAGCGTGATTCCGCCGGTTACGAGCGCCGCTACCGATTCCCGACCATGGCTGAGTGCGCCAGCCCCGAATCCTGCCAACGCTGTCAATCTGTCCGGCGGGCCCCTTATGCGCCCCGTGCGCCGGTCACTGCCTGACGACCAACTTCAGGCGCTTGTCGAGACCGCGGGGCAGGAACCGGGGGGCACGCTGGGCGTGATCGAAGAGCTGGAGTCGCAACTCAAGCTGCGCGAGGTTGAGGCTCGCCAGTTCTCCGCGTGGCAAACCTCGATGCTGGCGCTTGGCACACCGGATGCGATGGCAGCTGTTGAGCGGGTCAGTGCTGAATTTGCTGACGTCGTGCAGGTCACGCCAACGGGGCCTCGGGCTTTGCCGTGGGCTGACAGCCCAGACTCCGGGGCTTCGCAGCAGGGCCTGCTGCAGGACCAAGGGCCAGCGCCCGCATCATTCGAACCGCCAGCGTCATTCGAACCGCCGGCATCATTCGAACCGCCCGCGTCATTCGAACCGCCCGCATCATTCGAACCGTCCGCGTCATTCGAACCGTCCGCGTCATTCGAACCACCCGCGTTCAATGAGCCGTGGATTTTCGATGAGCCGCGGATTTTCGATGAACCACCGGTGTTCGATGAACCACCCGTGTTCGATGAACCACCCGGGTTCGATGAACCGCCGATGTATGTCGAACCCCCGACTTTCACTGAACCCCCGACGTTCACTACACCGCCGACGATAGAACCACCCGTGGCGGCTGAACCTTCGGAGTATTGGGCCCCGCCTGAACTGGTCGAACCATCGCCGTTCGGTGTTCCCGCGACGCCCGCCCAGACCCAGGAGCCCAACTTCGCCGCGTCGACGCCGGAGTTTTCAGCACCGCCGCCATCATGGGGCGAGCCAAGCGAGCTTCCCCCTCTACCTACCGACATTGACGCGCCGCCCCTCGTCTTGCCTCTATCCGGGCTCGCGCCGCCGACGCCATTCAGCTTTGATGATCTGCTCGCCGGTGCGCCCGACGCAGCGCCCGCCGAAGTCCGAGGTGACGAACCGGCCTCGATCCAGCAGGACAACATCTTCATGATGCCAATGGCGGTTGCTGCCGGTGAGCCTCAGCCGACCGATACCGGTTCGATTCGGGTCATCGAACCAGCCGTGCAGGCCGAGATCGACGACGAGGTCGATGAGACCGATCGAGCCTTCCCCGGTCTGCTTTCACCGAGCGCAGCGGGTGCGACCGACGGGGCCGCGGCGCTGTTCGCTTCGCAGCAGGTATCGCCGCCGTCCGCGCCAATCGCGATCACGCGCATCCCTGACGACGAGATTGTTATTGCGGACAGCGAACCGGTGCGTCAACGGGTGTTCGGTCTCGAAGTCAGCGGGTTAGAGCCCACTCCGGTTGAGCAGCGTACTGGTCGATCGGCGCGCCTGTTCTGGCTGTGGTTCGCGGCGAACTCGAGCATCCTCAGCATTGCGCTTGGCGCGACGATCTTCGGACTGGGCATGAGCTTGCGCCAAGCCATCGTCGCGGTGTTGGCGGGAGTCGCACTCTCATTCCTGCCGCTCGGCCTGACGACACTGGCGGGCAAGCGAAGCGGCCAACCGACGATGGTTGTGTCGCGGGCGACGTTCGGACTGGTCGGAAACCTCTTGCCGGCGATCTTCGCCCTCATCACCAGGGTCTTCTGGGGTGCTGTGCTGCTCTGGCTCCTTGCGACATCCGCAGTCATTGTTCTCGTGGGGGCCGCACTGGATGGCGGACTCAGCGAAGCGCTGCTGCTGTTGATCGCGCTCGCAGTCGGTCTGATCGTTGCTGTACTGATAGCCGTGGTCGGCTACGCGCTTCTCGCGCGCGTCCAGCTCATTCTGAGTATCATCACCGCAGTCCTGCTGATCGGCCTCGTCGCGTTAACGGCCAGCTATATCAACATCGAGCGGGCGCTCTCGACACCGGATGGTCCGTGGATTCTTTCGGTGACCGGTGCTGTGTTGGTCTTCAGCTTCGTGGGTCTGGTCTGGGCCAACAGCGGTGCGGACCTTGCTCGCTACCAGCGCCCTGGCACGAGTGGGGCGGGCTCGATGCTGTGGGCGACTTTTGGTGCGACCCTCCCAAGCTTCTTGATCATCGGCTACGGTGCCTTGCTTGCAGCGTCAAATGCTGGCATCGCGACCGGCTTTGCCACCTCGCCGCTCGACACCCTCGCGCTCATGCTGCCGACGTGGTACCCGGTGCCACTGCTTGCGGCCGTTGGCCTGAGCTTGCTCTCTGGTCTGACTATCACCCTATATTCCGGCGGTTTTGCCTTCCAAGCCATCGGGATGCGACTGCCGCGCCCTGGCGCTGTTGGGCTCGCGGCCTTGGTTGTCGCCGCCATTGCCGTCCTGATCGCGTTCGGCGGAATTGGCAGCATTGCTGAACTGTTCCGGGATGTTGCCACGAGCTTGGCGGTACCGACAGCGGCGTGGGCTGGAATCTTCGCGGCAGAGCTGATGATCCGCAATCGCCGATTCGAAACCGCGTCGCTCTTTTCACGCGGCGGGGTCTATCCATCGGTGCACTGGGTGAACCTCATTGGTCTGGTGGTGATCAGCGCCATTGGTTTTGGCCTGACGTCGGCAACGGTCTCTTGGCTCGGATGGCAGGGCTATCTGTTCGGTCTGCTCGGCATCCCGTTAGAGAGCGACTTGGCCGGTACCGACCTCGGAGTTCTCGTCGCGCTGCTTCTTGGGTTGCTCGTTCCCATCGCGTTTGGCATCCCGTCGATCCGCCGTCAGGAGGCGACTCGAGTCTGAGCGGACTTTTCGGTGCTGACTTTTCGGTGCCGAATAGACTTGGCGCATGACAAGCACCGTCGCGGCTGTCGCTGAACTCTTCGAGTCACTCTGGCCGGAGTCTGGTGCTGAACCGTGGGATGCCGTCGGCCTCATTGTCGGGAACAGGCAAGACCCCGCCCAAACGATTCTGCTCGCCGTCGATGCCGTCGGCGAGACCGTCGATGAGGCGGTCGACGTGGGTGCACAGTTGCTCCTGACGCATCATCCGCTCTTGCTTCGTGGGGTCACGACCGTCGCGGAAGATCGGTACAAGGGCGCACTCATTGCCCGCCTCATCCGGGGACAATGCGCTCTGTTCGCGGCTCATACCAATGCCGACGTCGTCTCTTCTGGAACTTCTGGAACGCTCGCGAAGCGCCTCGGGCTGGTCGAGCTTCAATCGCTCGATGGCCGATCGGATGCCACGGCTCGGCTTTCGGGTAACGGTGTTTCGGCTAACGGTGTGTCCGGCATCGGCAGATTCGGTCGCTTGCCAGAACCGGTTTCGCTCGGCCGACTTGCTCGAACTCTCGCTGACCTCCTCCCGGCGACCGCAACGGGAGTGCGCGTGGCCGGTGACTACGACGCTGAGATTTCCACCGTCGCGCTGTGTGCAGGAGCGGGAGACAGTTACCTTTCGTTTCCGCTTGTCGTTAGCGCTGACGTTTTCATCACTTCTGACCTCCGCCACCATCCGGCATCCGAAGCACGCGAGAACGCGAAACTCGGGTTTGGTCCCGCTCTCATCGACATCTCGCATTGGGCGAGCGAGTGGTTGTGGCTCGCCACCGCCGCCGCCCAGTTGCGCGAAGCGCTGCCAGACGTGCGGATCGTGGTGAGCGAATTGCGAACCGATCCATGGGACTTCGCGGTCACGCAGTAGCACCAAGAGTTCGCCAATCAATATCCGACTCTTCACCGACCGAGAGATAACGTCATGGCCATCAAAGCGTCCCCCGAGATTCAGGCGACTCTGCTCGACCTCCAGGGCCTCGACACCAAGATCGCGCAACTTGATCACCGCGCAAGGACACTTCCGCAACTCGCGACGATCGCGACCGCCAGCGGCGAGGAATCCGTCATCAAGTTGGCGCTGGCCGAGCGAACCGGCGTCGTCGAGAACACGAGTCTCGAACTGTCAAGGATCGAGGCGGATGTCGCGGTTGTCGAAGCGAGGATCGCCCGCGACAGCGATCGGTTGCAGAGCAGTTCATCTGTCAAGGATGTCGCGGCGCTTGAACAGGAGCTGTCTGCGCTGCGTAAGCGACTTGATGACCTCGAAGAGATCGAGCTCGCCGTGATGGAGCGGCTTGAGACCGAGGAATTGATTGTTGCGGCAACCCGGTCTGAACTTGCTGATTGCGAATCGCGGTTGAGTGAGTCGAGCGCCGCGCGCGACTCGGCTCTCGCTGGGCTAGCGGTGGAGCGTGCGGAAGCGTCGAACTCTCGGGAGTCGATCGCGGCCGGACTGCCAGCGGAGTTGCTGGCGCTGTACGAAAAGCAGCGCTCCCGATACGGAACGGGTGCTTCGCTCTTGCGCGGGGGAGTCTCGCAGGCATCCGGGGTCGCCTTGCTTGAAGATGAATTGCAGAAGATTCGGGCTGCATCACCGGACGATGTCCTACTGTGCCCGTCAAGTGACGCCATTCTGGTTCGCACGGGCGAATCCGGTCTGTAGCGCGCGTGGGATTCGGCAGCGCTAGGCTCGACAACAGAATGGGTCGGCAAGACGGCCGCGTGGGCTGGCAGCGCTTTTCGAAGCACGCAGCCCCCGAGGAACGTCCGGGCTCCACAGAGCAGGATGGTGGGTAACGCCCACTCGGGGTAACCCGCGAGAACAGTGCAACAGAAAGCAGACCGCCGTCGGTTTCGCACCGACGGTAAGGGTGAAACGGTGGTGTAAGAGACCACCAGCGGTCGTGGTGACACGGTCGGCTAGGTAAACCTCGTCCGGAGCAAGGTCGAACAGGAAGCGTTACGGGCTGCTCGCCCAGTTTCCGGGTAGACCGCTAGAGGCGTGCGGCAACGTACGTCGTAGATAGATGGCCGTCCAGCATCCCCTCGGGGATGTGAACAGAACCCGGCGTATCAGCCGGCCCATTCTCCACTCACACCACCCCGCTGGTTCCCAGCAGGGTGCCGATGCCGAATGTGACTGCCAGTGCGAGTGCCCCACCGATGACTATCCGCAGGATCGACCGAAGTTTTGGGCTGCCACCGATCGCAGCGCTCGTCGCCCCGGTCACGGCCAGTGCCAGCAGCACCGCGACGAAGGTCACCGGAACCCTCAGGTTCTCTGGCGGCAGCAGAATAGCGACGAGGGGCAGTGTTGCACCCAACAGAAAGGCCAGTGCTGACGCTCCAGCGGCATGCCAGGCGTTCGCGATGTCGTCTTCGCGAATGCCGAGCTCGGCCTCGAGGTGGGCGCTCAAGGCGTCGTGCGCAGTCAGTTCCTCAGCAACTCGCTGCGCTGTCGTCGCGCTCATGCCCTTGGCCTCGTAGATTCCGGCGAGTTCGGCCAACTCCAGCTCTGGCTCAGTCGCCAACTCGCGACGCTCTTTGGCGATGAGGGCCGTTTGACTGTCGCGCTGACTCGAAACCGACACGTACTCGCCTAGCGCCATCGAGATCGCGCCGCCGACCAGACCAGCCACCCCGGCGGTCAGAATGGCTGCCGGGTCCGACGTCGCTCCGGCGACACCGACGACAATGGCTGCCACCGAGACGATCCCGTCGTTCGCGCCGAGCACGCCAGCGCGAAGCCAGTTGAGCTTGCCAGCGATGCCCGCGCCGTGCGGTTCGTTTGTGTGGCCGGTTGTTGGGCGTTCTGAAAAGCTCATACCACAGTATCGCTGACGAACCGAGTGCCCAGGGCAGAACGGTTCCCTAACGCACGGCTCCCAAACCCTTACGAGCCTCAACCGGGCGATCTCAGAGCGCGAGCGCCGCCGCCCCGAGGATTCCCGCGTTGTTGCGGTGAATGGCAGGAACAATTGGGGTGTTCAGCTTCAAGAGCGGCAGAAACAACTCCTGACTCTTCGAAACGCCGCCTCCGACGATGAACAGGTCTGGTGAGAAGATCTGCTCAAGGTGCGTGTAATAGCGCTGCAAGCGCCTCGCCCACGAGGCCCAGCTCAGGCGATAACGCTCCTTCGCAGCGAAGGAAGCTCGCTGCTCTGCGTCTCGGTTGTCGACAATGAGATGTCCGAGCTCGGAGTTCGGAATGAGCACGCCGTTGTAGATCATCGCGCTGCCAATCCCGGTACCGAGCGTCGTGAGAATCACGAGGCCGTCGACTCCAACGGCCGCGCCGTATCGAGCCTCTGCGTAGCCGGCGGCATCAGCGTCATTGACGAAGTGGATGGCGCGACCAAGCCCCGTCTCGAATAGTTGCTCCGCTTGCAGACCAATCCACTTCTTCGAAACATTGGCTGCTGACAGGGTTTTGCCATTCTTGACAACCGCCGGAAAGCAGACCCCGACTGGGACCTCCGCACCGACTCCACCGAGCTTCTCGATGAGGGCAACAACCGTGTTGACAATGTCCCGTGGTTCGCCGCCAGCCGGTGTCGGAAGCTTCAGCCGCTCGGTGATCAGTTCTCCCGTCACCGTGTCGACGAGTGCCGCCTTGATTCCGGTGCCGCCAATATCGATGCCGAGAGCATGAGCCATGCTGTGATTCTTCCCTATGGCAGGGTCAGGATGTCAGCGCCGCGCTCGGTCACAACGAGCGTGTGTTCGAACTGCGCCGTCCGAGATTTGTCGCGGGTCGTAATCGTCCAATCGTCGTCCCACTGGTCCCAGGCGATCGTGCCGGGGGAGTCGACGGTGCCGAGAGTGAGCATCGGTTCGATCGTGAACACCATGCCGACCTCCATCACATCGTTGAAGGCTGGAGCGGAGTCGTAGTGCGGGATGATCAATCCCGAGTGAAACGCCTCACCGACGCCGTGGCCGGTGAAGTCGCGCACCACCCCGTAGCCGAACCGCCTCGCATACGACTCGATCGCCCGACCAATCACGTTGACTTCGCGACCCGGCGCGACAGCCTTGATGCCGCGCATGAGCGCTTCCTCGGTTCTCGAAACGAGGTCTGCGACAGCGGGTTGCACAGCGCCGACGAGGAATGTCTTGTTGAGGTCGCCGTGAACCCCGTTCTTGAAGGCGGTGATATCGATGTTGATGATGTCGCCGTCCGCCAGCACGGTGTCGTCAGGGATGCCGTGGCAGACGACCTCGTTGACGCTCGTACAGCACGACTTAGGAAAGCCGCGATAGCCAAGCGTTGACGGGTATGAATCGTGTGCGACGAGAAAGGCGTGGGCGATCACATCCAGTTCGTCGGTTGTCACGCCCGGTCGAATTGCCGCTCCAACGGCCTCGACCGCTTGCGCTGCGATGCGGCCAGATTCGCGAATGAGCTCAATGGCCGCGGCGTCATACACGTTTGAGCCCCGGTATGGTCGCGGGCTGCGGCGGCCGACGTACTCCGGTCGTTCGATCGGGGTCGGCACGGTCCTCGGTGGCGACACTTCACCCGGGATCAGTTGGCCGAGCGTGTTCCGAGGCATAGTGTTGAGTCTAGGATTCGTTTCGAGAGGTGGCCATGACCGAGTGGTGGTACAACGACCAGACCTGTGAAGTCGAAGAAGGACCGCAGTCCCTTGCGATTGACCGACTCGGCCCGTTCGAGACTCGAGAGGATGCGGCGCGCGCGCCAGAGATCATTGCAGAACGGGCCCGGCTGTGGGCAGAAGAGGATGCAGCAGAAGACCGCTAGTCCTCGTACGAGTGCTCTTGACCGGGGTAGCTGCCAGATTCGACGTCCGCGCGGTACGCGTTAACGGCATCCGTCAGCGTCGATCGAAGGTTCGCATACTGTTTCACGAACTTGGGGATTCGACCCTTCGTGAAGCCCGCCCAGTCAGTCCAGACCAGCAATTGGCCGTCGACGTGTGGACCCGCCCCAACCCCAATGGTAGGAATCCGCAGTTCGTTTGTCACGCGCGCGGCAGCTTCAGCCGGCACCATCTCTAGCACGACCGCGAAAGCGCCGGCATCCTCGACGGCATGAGCGTCAGCCAGCAGTTGGTCGATCTGGTCACCGCGTCCTTGAATGACATGGCCGCCAAGGCCGTGCTCGCTTTGCGGAGTGAAGCCAACATGCGCCATCACCGGGATGCCAGCGCTCACGATCCTGCTGATCTGCTCAGCACTGCGGATGCCGCCTTCCAGCTTGACCGCGTGCGCTCCGGTCTCTTTCATGAATCGAAAGGCCGTGTGCAAAGCCTCGTCCGGCCCCGTCTCATACGAGCCGAACGGCATGTCCGCGACGACCAAGGCCCGGCTCACCGCTCCTGCGACGGCACGGGTGAGGGGGATCAGATCATCGATCGTGACGGGAAGCGTTGTCGCGTAGCCGTAGACATTGTTGCCTGCGGAGTCTCCGACCAGTAGAAAGTCGATTCCGGCTTCGTCAAAAATGCCGGCCGTGAGCTGGTCGTAACTTGTCAGACCGGTGATGCGGATGCCGTTGTCTTTTGCACTCTGAAAGTGCCTCGTCCGTACGCGCTTGACTGCATGCTCTGCCATTGTCCGAGTCTAGGCACTGCGGGCGATTGAAGACCGGTGATCGAGCTTGTCGAGATCGGGCGTTCCTGGTCTCGGCGTCGCTCGACCACCGGTGCTAGAGGCTCGGGCGGTAGGTGATTGGCAGTCGACGGTCCCTGCCGAACGCCATACCGCTGATCTTCGGACCGATCGCGCCTTGACGACGTTTCCACTCCGCTCGATCGACCAGTCGAGTCACAAAGTCGACTGTCTCTGCGTCGAAGCCGAGCGCGATGACATCCTCTCGACCGAGCACCCGCGTGACATAGGCGTCGAGAATCGCGTCGAGTACCTCGTACGGCGGGAGCGTGTCCTGATCGGTTTGGTCTGGGCGCAGTTCTGCGCTTGGCGGCTTGTCGATCGAATTCTCCGGAATGGGCGGAGTGTGTCCAAGCTCCATCGCCTTCGCGTTCCTCCAGCGGGCAAGTTCCCACACCAGCAGCTTCGGCACATCCTTGATGGGCGCGAAGCCACCGACCGAGTCACCGTAGATCGTCGAATAGCCGACCGCGAGTTCGGTCTTGTTGCCGGTCGTCAGCACGAGGTGGCCGTGCATGTTCGACAGTGCCATCAGGATGACGCCGCGGATGCGCGCTTGCAGGTTCTCGGCTGCGACGCCGGTCAGTGCGAGTTGGCTTTCGACCGGATGCACGAGATCGCCGATCGGCTCGGTTGTGAAGTTCAGTCCGATTCGGATCGCAAGATCCTCGGCGTCGCTTCTCGAATGGCCTGAGCTGTACTTGCTCGGCATGCTCACGCCGTAAACGTTCTCCGCCCCGATCGCATCGGCGGCGATTGCGGCACAGACGGCAGAATCGATCCCGCCAGAGACTCCCAGCACAACGGAGCGAAAGCCGTTCTTGGCGGCATAGTCTCTCGTGCCGAGTACCAGTGCGTTCCAGAGTTGCTCGCGGTCGTCCGGCAGTTCTGCGATG
>JBGSTT010000137.1:0-3097 GCA_041736385.1 Rhodoglobus sp.
GACCACGTGCTGTCATTCGACCGAGCATCAGTCGCACCCACTGTGCGAGCGCAGCAACTCGGCGAAGTGCGCATGATCAAGCGTGACGAGCTCGCCCCAGGTCATGTCACGCAACTCGAGCGGCTCATCCCGCGACACTGAAGATCTCCTAGCGCGACTCGGCTCCCGGGCTGAGGGTGCGGAAACCCAGTTCGGAGGCCGCCGTAAGTAAGCGGCGGTCGTAGGAGACTATAAGGTCGGAGCTGATGAGCACCGCCGAGGCGAGGTGGATTGCATCGAGGCTCCGGATCGAGGTGGGAAACAACCGACGTGCCAAAGTGATGACCGGATCGGAGATCTCGATCTGTTCCACGCCCGCTAACGCAACCTCCACCGCGTCGACAACGGTAGCGGGAGGTTCGAGGTCGAAACGAACCCGAATACCGCGCGAGACCTCGACCGCGCCGAGCACCGAAGTCTGTAGGGCCGCCCCGCGCGCCCGCAGGTCGCGAACAACGTCAACGAGAGCGGGCGACTCTGCTTCAGTAATGACACGCTTGATTAGGGCACTGCTATCAAAGTACGCCCGCACTAGAACCGATCTTCGCGCATCAGAAGATCCAGCGAGTTGACCCCCGGGGGGAGCGTGAGCATGACTGTCGCCTCGCGATACGGGGTATCCGGGGGCCTCAGGAAGCCACGGGCGATGAGCTCATCACTGGTACCGCGGAATCGCCGGAATTCATCTGCCTTGAGCCCCAGGTACTCCTCGACCGCTTCGCGAATGAGTTCCTGCTGCGAGCGTCCCGTGTTCGCCGATCGCTCCCTAAGCGCGTCTGCCGTTGCCGGTGGCAGCCTCAGATTCATCGCCATTCAGCTATGGTACCAGTGCTGGTACTAGTACGGTACTAGTGCAACCCGAATCCCGAGGACCCCCGCCTCAACCTCGGCAAAGCTCGTCGATAGCGGCGACAGGCCGAGTCGGATGCCGCTCGGTCGCCGAAAATCCGGGATGATCCCTCCCGCCCACAGCGCTGGCATGATCGCGGCGAAGTGCGGATGATCTAGCGTTACGTGCCCACCGCGTACCGACGCATCCCTGGGGCTCGCGAGCGTGGCATCCGGAATCAGCTCCTCCGCGAGCGCGATGGCAAATTCGGTGAGCGCGACGGACTTTGCACGCACCGCTGCAAGCCCGACCCCGTCGATCAGGGCGATCATGTCCTGCATGGCGAGCATCCCGATGATCGGCGGCGTCCCACTCAGGAACGAACGGATGCCGTCGGCCGGCGCGTAGCCCTGCCCCATTTCAAAAGGCGCCCGTGTTCCAAGCCAGCCCTGAATCGGTTGCCGCAGCGACCCTTGCAGTGGTTCGCGAACATACACAAACGCGGGAGCACCGGGACCGCCGTTTAAATACTTGTACCCGCAGCCGACCGCAAGGTCGACGCCCCAATCGTCGAGCGGGGTCGCAACGACTCCCGCCGAGTGACTGAGATCCCAAATGGTCAGAGCCCCGGCACTGTGCACGATCTCGGTGATCGCAGGCACATCGGCGAAAAACGCGGAGCGGTAGGCGACCGCACTGAACAGGGTTACTGCCGTTTGCGGACCAACCACGTCCGCGACGAGCTCCGCGGTGACGCCGCCAGCACCCTCCGTTTCAAGCCACCGGATCGTCAGCCCGCGATCGGCGGCAACCCCCTCGACGACATAGCGATCGGTAGGAAAGTTGTCTCGATCAATGACGATCTCGGTGCGGTCTGGCCGCGCTGCGAGAGCAGCCCGCAACGCCTTGTAGAGCAACACCGTCGTCGAATCGCCGATCGCCACCTGACCGGATGCCGCACCGAGCGCCACCCGTCCGAGCTCGTCTCCCACGGTGAGCGGCAAGTCGAGCCAGCCCTCGTCCCAACCCCGAATCAGCCGACCACCCCACTCCTTCTCGATGAAGGAACTCACACGGCGCTGCGATGCCGCCAACGGACGCCCCAGTGAGTTGCCGTCGAGGTAGGAAACGAGTTCTGGCGAGTCGATGAACTTGGCGCGATGCTCAGCAAGCGCGTCCGCGGCATCCAGTTCGACCGCGCTCAGACCCACGACGCAACCGCGCGACTCTGATCGGGCGAGGAGGTCATCGAGCGCCGAGCTGCCGTCGAGCTTCGTGCAGCACCTCGAGCACTTCGATAGCGTCGTCGAGACTGTGCAGCGGCGACTCGGTGAGCCCGTCGGCGACGTTTTGAGCCATCGCGGTCGCCTGATAGCAGAGTCCATCTCCCCAGCCGATTCCCGAGGTATCGGTCCAATCGAGCGTTTGGTTCTCACCCCGACCGGTCAGCCGAAAACTTCCCGGCCCCATGTGAGCGGTGAGGAAGTCCAGTCGAGCCGCCGTTCCGACGACGCTCGCAAGCTGATTGCCCTGGGCACTCAGGCTGGTCGTGAGCACCGACTGCACCCCGTCGCCGTGATCCCCGACTACCACTGACTGGTCGTCGACGCCCGTTGCCGCCAGCGATCCGAGCGCGACGACCGAGGCTGGCGCGCCGAGAATGAAGTGGATGAACCAGCCAGGGTAGACCCCGAGATCGAGCAGTGCACCGCCGGCGAGCGCCGGGTCGAACAGGCGGCTGGCCGGGTCGAAGTCGAACTGCACACTGAAATCAGCCTGCACCTGGCGCACGTCACCGAACACCCCGTCGGTGAGCAACTGCGCGATGATCGAACTCTGCGGCAAGAAGCGCGACCACATGGCTTCCATGGCGAACACGCCAGCCGCACGCGCGGCATCCGCGATCTGGCGCGCCTCGTCAGGGTTCGCTGCGATCGGTTTCTCGATGAGCACATGCTTGCCGGCAGCGATCGCGAGCAGCGCCAACCGCGCGTGCTCGTTGTGGGGGGCCGCGATGTAGACCGCGTCGACCCCGTCGTCGGCAGCGATCTCTTCGTAACTGCCATAAGGGCGCTCAATCCCCAACCTGGTTGCGAAGGCTTCGGCGCGATCGAGGCTCCGGGATGCCGCGGCCACGACCTTCTGGTCGGTGTGCGTGTGAACGGCCCGCACCCATTCGCCAGCAATGTGGCCGGGGGCGATCACCCCCCACCGCAGTGTTGCGCCGCC
>JBGSTT010000169.1:0-9094 GCA_041736385.1 Rhodoglobus sp.
CTGTCCCAGCTGCGGGCCGATGCCGCCGCAGACGCCCTCGCCGGCGTGCTTGGCGCGGCCGGTTCGGTCGGGGTGCGGGTGGCGGTCACCGTCCCCGTTATGACCCTCCTCGGCGAAAGTCAGGAGCCGGGCATCCTTGAGGGCTACGGCCCGATCGACCCAGACACCGCTCGCCGGCTCGCAGCGCACGCCCCTTCATTCCGCCGTATCCTCACCCACCCGGTCACCGGAGTCATCCTCGATCATGACCGCACCACCTACCGGGTGCCAGCCGACCTGAAACGGCGGGTGCAGGTTCGGGATGTCATCTGCACTTTCATCGGCTGCGGTCGCCTAGCCGCCGACTGCGACCTCGACCACACCCGCGCCTGGGAACACGACGGCAAGACCGCCGACACCAACCTCGCCGCCCTCTGTCGCAACCACCACCGCCTCAAACACCGAACCAAGTGGCAAATGACCCAAGACCCCACCACCGGGATCCACTGGACCAGCCCAACCGGCGCCACCCGCGGTGCCGACCCACCACCCTTCTAGACTTGTGCTGGCTGGACACGCCCCGCCGTGAGAATGACAAGGCGCCTCGTTCGCTTAGTGTTCACCGTCGTCCGGCGGTCGGTTGTGCCATCATCCCTTTACGGGAAAGTAGGCGGACGGGGGAGGCTTGATTAAGTCGGCACTGAGCGGATTGCTCGTAGCAATCTTTTTGGTCCTGGGCGGCAGCGCGGCGTACGCAACAACGGGCTCGGTCAGCACAGCGGTTCGAACCTTTGATCGGTTTGCCGATGGATCGTTACGAATAGACGCTGACGCCGTGACAGCAGGGTTGGGGCAAACGCAAGGCACGTGTTCGGGGCGATCGAGTTGTGGGGTCTACTTACAAGGAAGAGTGGCAGCTGACCAGAGCATCGTCTATTTGACGGGAGCGACGCTCACGTCCGCCCAGTTCTACCAAGCGACAACCAGTTTTGTGTCGACGGCTGGAACAATCTTCTCGCCCAAGTTGTCCGCGATCAGGGCGATCGCAGCGCCGTGGCGCGACGATCCGCAGGCGCTCTCCGGGGCGTGGGTGAGCGTGAACGATCCGTACCCCGCGGCCTCTGCGACACTTTCTATCGAGTTCTTTGATCGGTTTGCGAACGGCTCGTTGCGGCTCGATGTGGATGCGATAATCGCGGGGGTCGGTCCGACGTCAGATCCGTGTCAACGATGGACAACATGTCGCGTGTACCTGCAAGGCATGCGTTCAAGCGATGGCGAAATCGAGAACATCGCCGGTGTCGATCTAAGAAACGACCAAGAGTACGGGTCGACAATTCCAATCGAAGTATTTGTGTCGTCCGGCTATGCTGCACCGAAGTTGTCGGCGATCCGGGCGCTGCTCGGCCGCCTAGGGGATGCCGGGGCTACTGTGAGCGCGTGGGTCCCTGTCAGCGATCCGCGCCGTCCGCCAGCGGCGAGCCTGATCGTGACGTCACTGAGCCAGTCGTCCAACGCCATCACGGTCGATCTCCGCCTCAGGACTCGCGGGCTTGGTGCGACCGGCGGCCCCTGCGCAAGTAGCTACAACTGCATCGTGTACCTTCAGGGCAAGCGCGCGAGTGACGGAGCGATCGTTAGCCTTACCGACGCATCAGCGAACCCGAGCAGCAACCTGAACCTCAATTCACTGCGCGTTCAGGGGACGTTCTCAACGCCCCCACTCAGCGCAGTGCGCGCTGTCGCCGGGCCATGGTACGACCGGACAAGCAATGTCGTCGGGCGCTGGGTGCCAGTCGGGGCAGAGATCGTCGGCGGACACGACCTGACCGCAGCAGCAGACATGTGGGCTCTCGCCGCCGCGACCTCTCTCGCCCCGTGCATCGAAAGGGTGCCCGCTGTCGGCCCGCCCGTTGCCTACTCAAGCTTGAACGCCTACCAGGTTGCTTGCGTGACGGCGATCCAGAACGGTATGACACTGAAACAGGTGTTTCGCGAATTGATCGCGCAGTTCGGCCCCTCCTTGACCACAGCCCTGCTGGTTGGTCTTCAGCCGCGCCTGCCAACGACTACTGCACACCAAGCGCCGACCTGGCCAGAATTTGCACCCCCCGCCGTTCAACCCGACCCCGCTACACCGTCGACCCCGACGACGCGCCCCCGGCCAGCCGCCGCACCACCGGTCCTGGATCCGGTGTTTGAGGAGAACATCACTGCGGACGCCCGCCCGCTCCACAAGGTTTGGGGGGACCCTGCTGCCAACGAGGAGCAATACCGTCTCGAAGTGATCCGTCAGTGTGTAGCAATCGCCAGTCTGCCCGGCGCAACTTTCACGCCGGATGACTGCAACACCAAGCCAATCTTCTCGCCAGGATCCGATGTATACGAAGCGGCTGCGAACGACTGGAAAGCTATCCTGGACCGCCCTGAATGGGCCGAACTTGACTACATGTCGGGACCGGAGAAGGTGGGCTCAGGAGTTGTTGATCGCTGGTATCGAGGAATCGATCCGTGTACTGAAGCCGCTTACGAGTCCGGAGAGAATTCTTGCGATGAGTACCCTTACTACACATCGGTGGAGGGTGGCCCCGGCGCTCGACTTGCCATGATCGATAAGGCTCATAACTCGTTAGAAGGTTCGTATCTCTACGCTTTCGCGCGGGTATGCGGGCTCTTTGAGCCTCAGCCGACCCGTGATCGGAGTTTCTTGGTCGTGCCGATTGCGATACAGAACGGGCCGAAGTCATCGGGGTGGTGTGGTGTACCGTCCTGAACACGACACGCTTTGGGGTCCCTGCGTCGACCTGCCCAGTCCCGCGCTCCTCAAGAAATTGTGGGCAGAGTTTGTGCTCGCAGTTCAGGCGCTCGGTGCTCCCATCGAGCGTGCACTAAACCCAGGACTCGCCGAAGCCGAGATTCGTCGACAGTTTGCGTCAATCGACGTTGATCCGAACCCCGAGCTGGTTGCGTGGTTTGAATCTCACAACGGATGGGCGCGAGGGGTCGCCAGCGCATCCCCGTTCGTATTTCCGGGCCCTCATCCGATGTCTTTAGGCGATGCGATTTCGTGGTACCGACGTGAACCGCTTGGCATAGGTTACGGAGAGATGAAGTGGGATCCGCGCTGGTTCAGAGTTCTCGATCCTCCGTACGGAATTGCGGTTCGCAATGTTCCCGGGGACGCTGATCCGCCACTGGTGCGAGCTGTTTTGTCAGGCGAGTTGCAGGGCGAGTTCGACCCGCCTCATCAGATTGTTTCTCTGTGTACTTGGCTATCGTGGCAACTCGATTCCATTGACGCAGGCGCATACCGTTGGGACGGCACCGCACTTCGGCCTGATGAAGCGAAAGTTCCGCCGAAACGTGCTGGGACAATGCTGCTCTTCTGATCTTGGTTCAGTGTTCAAGCGGCGATCGCCGGTAGGACTCCGTCTCTCACGAAAGAAGAAAACTCCATGGTCCTAACAATCGTGAGGGTTGGCTGCTCGAAAAAATCGGGGTGGTGCGGTGTTGCGCCCTGAACATGAGACGCCCTTGGGCCCGTGCATCGATTCTCCCAGTCCCGAGCTGCTGAAGGAATTGTGGGGGGAGGTCGTCGCTCGGACCCGTGAGTTGGGTGCACCAATCGACGATCACCTCGCTCCAGGACTGTCAGAGAGGGAGATCCGCGCGGAACTCGCGGATATCGGGATGGAGCCGAACCCGGAGTTGGTGGCTTTGTTTGAGTGTCAGAACGGGCCGAGCAATGGGAAACCGACTCCATCGGTGGATGCGTTTCCGGGGTACTTTCCCCTTTCATTGCGGTGGGCGATTAAGCGGTACCGTGACGAACCGCTAGGTGTGGGCTATGACGAACTGCAGTGGGATCCGAGATGGCTCGCAGTCCTCGGTTGGCAGCAGACGATCGCGGTGCGTAATGTCGTCGGCGACGCTAGCCCGCCCTTGGTTCGTTCCGTTCTAGCGGGGATACTGCAGGGTGACCTAGATGAGTACGAACCAGACACCCAAGTTTTGTCGCTCTGCACAGTTCTGGCATGGAAGCTCGACCTCTTTGCCGCAGGGGCATACCGCTGGGATGGATTGCGCGTATTGCGTGACTTCCCGATGATTCCGACGGATCATCGCCGGAGACTTTTGCTGGTTTGAGCGCACGACTGTATGTGGCGCCGCCGCGCTGTCTTTCCGGACTTGCTAGGCGCCCACATACTCCTTCAAATGCTGGCCCGTAAGCGTCGAAGCGTCAGCGACGATCTGCGCTGGCGTTCCCTCGAACACGACCTTGCCGCCGTCGTTGCCAGCTCCCGGTCCGACGTCGATGATCCAGTCGGCGTGCGCCATCACGGCTTGGTGGTGCTCGATCACGATCACCGACTTGCCGGAGTCGACGAGACGGTCGAGCAGTTCTAGCAGTTGCTCAACGTCGGCGAGATGGAGCCCAGTGGTCGGCTCATCCAGCACGTAGATGCCGCCCTTCTGGGCCATCGAGATCGCGAGTTTGAGGCGCTGGCGCTCGCCGCCAGAAAGGGTGGTCAGCGGCTGGCCTAGGCTCAGGTAGCCGAGGCCGACATCGGCCATCCGCTCGAGGATCGCGTGGGCCGCCGGAGTGTTGCCCGGTCCGTCGAAGTACTCCTCGGCTTCAGTCACCGACATCGCCAGTACCTCGCTGATGTCTTTGCCGCCGAGCTTGTACTCGAGCACCTCGGCTTGGAACCGCTTGCCCTCGCACACCTCGCACACGTTCGCGACACTCCCCATCGCCCCGAGGTCGGTGTAGATGACGCCGTTGCCTGAGCAGGTCTGGCACGCGCCCTCTGAGTTAGCGCTGAAGAGCGCGGGCTTCACTCCATTCGCCTTCGCGAATGCCGCCCGGATCGGGTCGAGCAGTCCGGTGTAGGTGGCCGGGTTGCTTCGGCGCGAGCCGCGAATCGGTGCTTGGTCAACCGAGATCACGTCAACACTTCCGGGGATCGAGCCGTGGATGAGCGAACTCTTGCCAGAACCGGCGACCCCCGTGATCACGCACAGCACACCGAGCGGAACGTCGACCGAGACGTTCTGGAGATTGTTGCGCGTGGCATCCCGAATCTCGATCTTGCCGGTCGGCTTGCGTAGCGCGGGCTTCAGAACCGCGCGGTCGTCGAAGTGCCTGCCCGTGAGCGTGTCGCTCGCCCGGAGTTCATCGACGGTACCGGTGAACTGGATCTGTCCGCCGTTCACGCCGGCGCGCGGGCCAAGATCGACGATGTGATCGGCGATCGCGATCGTCTCCGGCTTGTGCTCGACGACGAGCACGGTGTTGCCCTTATCGCGCAACTGCAAGAGCAGCGTGTTCATGCGCTGGATGTCGTGCGGGTGCAGCCCGACCGTCGGCTCGTCGAAGATGTACGACACGTCGGTGAGGCTCGAGCCGAGGTGCCTGATCATCTTGGTGCGCTGCGCCTCACCACCGGACAGTGTGCCGGCCGGGCGGTCGAGGCTCAGGTAGCCGAGCCCGATCTGCACGAAGGAGTCGAGGCTCTGTTGCAGGTTCGCCAACAGCGGCGCGATGTTCTTGTCATCGATAGCGCGAACCCACTCGGCAAGTTCGCTGATCTGCATGGCGCAGACCTCCGCGATGTTGAGCCCCTTGATCTTCGAAGACCGCGCACCCTCGTTCAGTCGCGTTCCACCGCACTCCGGGCAGGCGGTGAAGGTCACTGCACGTTCGACGAAGGCGCGGATGTGCGGCTGCATCGCATCGAGATCCTTCGAGAGCATTGACTTCTGCACCTTCGGGATCAAGCCCTCGAAGGTCATGTTGATACCGGCGAGCTTGACCTTGGTTGGTTCCTTGTAGAGGAAATCCTGCCGTTGCGCCTCGCTGAACTCCTTGATCGGTCGGTCAGCCGGAAAGAACCCTGATTCAGTGAAGATCCGCACCATCCACCCGTCGACCGTGTAGCCCGGGATTGTCAGTGCGCCGTCGATGAGCGACTTCGACTCGTCATACAGCTCGCCGAGGGCAATGTCGGTCACGGCGCCCATGCCATCGCAGCGCTCGCACATGCCTCCGGTGATGGTGAACTCGCGTCGCTCCGCCTTCTTGTCTCCGACCTTGAGCGCGCCAACCCCGGTGGCGGATGCGACGTTGAATGAGAACGCCTGCGGCCCGCCAACGTGCGGCTCGCCGAGTCTTGAGAACAGGATGCGCAGCATCGCGTTCGCATCCGTCGCCGTACCGACCGTGGACCTTGAGTTCGCCCCCATGCGCTCTTGGTCGACGATGATCGCGGTCGTTAGGCCCTCCATGACGTCGACGTCAGGGCGGCCAGGGGCCGCCATCAGTCCCTGCAGAAATGCGCTGTAGGTCTCGTTGATGAGTCGCTGTGACTCCGCGGCGATCGTGCCGAACACGAGACTGGACTTTCCAGAACCGGAGACTCCGGTGAAGACCGTCAGACGGCGCTTCGGGATGTCGACCGAGACATCGCGCAGATTGTTCTCGCGGGCACCGACCACCCGGATGGTGTCGTGCGTGTCGGAGATAGGGGTGTCGGAGATAGGCGTTTCGGCGACGGGGTTGGAGAGGGCACTGATGCTCGAGTTCACGAACGTCAGTGTGCCAGAGAGCGCCAGCCCGTACCTACCAGCGCATACTTACCAGCCGAGCGTTCCCGGTTCTCCCTTGAATGGGCCGACGACGCGCGACGTGATCCAGCCGCCATAGAACCCACCGGCCTGCGGCGTCACGGCCTCCCCGTTCACCTCGCAGGATTCCATGGCGCCGGGGTAGACGGCGACGTGATCGACCAGCTGCTCGAAGCCGGGGGACGGGGTCGGGTAGTACCACGCCGCGCGCTTCGCCGTGGCATCCGCCGTTCGCAGGCTCAGGTACTTGGCTGCCCCCTTGAACTCGCAAAAGCTGCTGCCAGCGGCGGGTTCAAGAACGCCGGGCACGAATGCGTCGCGCGGCAAATAATAGGCAGGCGGATGACTCGTCTCGAGCACCCGTAACGACCGGGTGGTGTCGGCGATCGTCTTGCCGCCTAGGCGCAACACGATCCGCTCATCGCTGGGTTCGACGCGCGGAGGGCGCGGATAGTCCCACACGGATTCTTGCTCTGGGCCGGGAGTCACTCGTTCGATCGCCATGAGGTCATTTTGCCGATCGCGGCTGTGAATGCGGCTGTGAGGTCGGCTGTGAATGCGGCCTTGAGGTCGGCTGTGAGGTCGGCTGTGAGGACGGCTGTGAATTCAGCGATGCCGGAGACGATCTAGGCAAACACATCGGCCGACGCCGCGAATGCGGTGAGTCCGCCGTACTCAATCACTCCGCCGAACTTGGGCCGCTTGTACGGTTGCAGCACGAGCAGGGCAGCCTTGGCTTTGTGTTCGAGACGCACCTCGATGGCGTCAGTACGTTCCTTCGCCAGGCGCGTGTTAACGATGAGAGCCGTGCACCGCGAAGTACTGCTCAGCGCGCGCAACTGGGACTCCGTTGCGGTAAGGATCTGCTCCGTCTCTGGATGCTTCCCAAGACCCGCCAAGTCGAGTTCCATCTGCAGAGTTCTGCCCTCAAGGTCGATGAGAATGGCGAAGGGGTCAAACTCACTCGAACCAGCGAGCGCCGAGCGCGCGATACCGAGCGCGGTGTCAAGGAGACGATCCATGTCCGCTTGGTCGGCGAGAGACAGACTGTCGCGCCACGGGTTCATGGTGAAACCGTACCGGTTCCTCAGGTTTTCGTGCGACCCCACACTGGGGGCACAATGCAATTGCCCAGTTCACCCCCGATTTGCCGCCGATTCAGTCATGCCTTACGGCGTATCTAGTGCTGACCGAGCCCTAGCTGGGCCCGAAAAGCCCGAGTAGTTCAGCAGTCAACGCGGCACGAGCTTCCTCGCTCGTCAGCGTCGATACCCCGTCACCGGACTGCGCGCCGTAGTCGCCGAAGTCGGCATGATTGAAGCCATCGATTTCAACGAAAGTCGTGGATGCTGGCAGCAAGACTGCTCCGCTCTGGATCTTCGCCGGGGTCGAGAGTCCATCTTCGCTGCCGCCGATCGAGAGCACCGTCAATGGGGAGCCACTGAGGTCGTTTGCGCAGAAGCTTCCAAATAAAACGAGACCCACGACATCCGCTTCGCCCGCAATCTGGCAGGCACGTGCTCCACCAAGTGAGTGCCCACCGACGTACCAAGCCTCAATGCCCGGAGCATCCGAAGTGAAGGTGTCGAGCGGTCGCACATCGAGGATCGCGAGATTGAGAATCGGCTTGGTGATGACGACGGTCAGTCCGGTTTCTTCGACGATTCCGCTGAGCTTGAACAGGTAGGCGTACGGGTCGACCTTGGCTCCGGGAATGAACACCAACCCCTCACCGCTCGGCGCACCAGTGGGGGTCAGCACGATCGAGTGGTCAGTCGAGGTGATCACGACCGCCGGGTTCTGCCACGCGCTGATCGCCGCCGCGCGGTCTCCGCGCATAACGATGCTCGCGTAGAACAGCAGACCAATGCCGAGCATGAGTGACAGGGTCAGCACAATCGCGAGAGTTCGTGTCAGAATTTTCGTCAAGCGCTTCATGAGTCAATTGTGCACTCGCCGATTAGTAAAGTAGTGCTCTCGCGTGAGAAGAACTCGAAGGGATGCGTCGATGTCGAGTCGCACGGCAAGCTACAGCGTGAACGTTCATGCGGAAGTTACACCGGAGCGTGCCTACGAACTGTCAGGCCCGCTCGACCCGACCAAGTTTTACCCTGGGCAAGGTCCGCTCCCCGCCGTCGTGCGTGTCGAAGACCAGACCGGTAGCTGGGATACCGCCGGTCGCACCCGCAGACTGATGCTTTCTGATGGCGGCCACGTCGTCGAAACGATCACGGATGCCGCGTCCCCTGACCTGTTCGCCTACGAACTCACAGACTTCCAGAAGCTGTTCGGTCGACTCGTGGCTGGTGCGCGCGCGGAGTGGCGGTTCGTGCCGGAGCCGGGCGGCACGAGTATCCGTTGGACCTACACCTTCTTTCCGCGCCCCGGTCGAACCGGGATCGTGCGTGCAATCGTCAAGCTCCTCTGGGCGCCGTACATGCGGCGGGTGTTGCCGCCGATCGCGCGAGAGGTCGAGCGGCTCGCCTAG
>JBGSTT010000164.1:0-10895 GCA_041736385.1 Rhodoglobus sp.
TTGCAACTAAATCTCGCCCAAGTAGGACAAGAAGCGAGTCATGCACTCCTCAATGACGTTCGCGTCCAGCTGACCGACGCGCTCGACCAACTTCGTCTTGGCGATGGGCTGCATCATCTCGACGCGAACCCAGCAGTCCTCGGGAAGATTGGCTTGCCCAGCCTTGAGCGCTACGTCGAACTCGCTCGTGAACTCTCGTGCCGTGCTGAGCGGGAAGCCCAGCACGATTGGCCATGAAGCATCTTGATTGGTGTCACCCGACATGACGAGGAAGGGACGCCGAAGGTGTGGTTCTCGGTCTTTGTTTAGCACCAAGGGTGGAAAGTTCACGGCGGTATCAGGAAGCCAGTAGACGTGTCCTCGACGGATCGGAACTGGAACCTGGTTGGTCACTTACGAAGGTTTTCCGCCTCGGCGATGGTCGATTCGCTTGCCGCGAGCTCTACGAGGAGCGCCGACGGGTCGCCCGTGCGACCCTGCGGAGCTAGCCCTACAAGCACCTTGCGGTACTTGGTGCGAGCGCGATCGACCGGCAGCGGGTTCGATTCGATCGTCGTGAAGTCGGCCTCGGGCATGATCCAGGCCGACGAAACAGGGGTCGCCGTGCCATCCGACACGATGTACCGCTGGCTCAGGCCCTTGAAGACCGGCTGAGTCGGGTGGTAGTCAACCGTTGTCATTTTGCACCTCCTTTGGCAATGCTTTCTTTGCGTATTCATCCCAGTTGGTTTGCAACGCATCGAGCAGTTGAGTCACGAACAACGGTGCGAGGTTCACGCGAGCGGTAACTATCCCCTGATCGGTGCTGTAGTCAACTCGAATAAAGTCAATCGTGAACTCGAACTCTGAATGCTTCACGATTGCGAAGTTCGACCACACTCCCCCAAACATCTCATTTGGCATGCTCAGCTGAAGTTCGCGGGGGGTCGGCTCCGGCTCACTCATGGAATAACCATATGGGTTGAACTTTGCTAATTCCTATGAGCGATCGTGATCTGTTGGTTCCTCGGTGCGTGTGGTCTTTGGACGACGGGACTCACAAAGAGACCGCTTCAGCCAATACCCGCTGCCGCACGTCGGCCTTAAGGCTGCCCGCGGGCACTACGTCAACGCCCACGCCAAGGATCGCTTCTGCTGCTGTTCTCATCCGGCCGAGACTAAACAGGCCCACCGACTCGTCCAGATCGACGAGGATGTCCACGTCGCTGTCGGCGCGATCGTCGCCGCGAGCCGTGCTGCCGAACACGCGGATGTTCGAGGCACCGAGCGCCTGCAACTCGCGGCGCAACCGAAGTCTGTGCCGAGCGAGGAGTGTTTGTAGCGGGGACTTAGGTATGGCTGGCAAGAGATCAACGGCGAGTTCGAAGCCCGCGGCTGCCACCAATCGCGCGAGCATGTCCATGCTCGGCTCACGCCTCGCAGCCTCGTAGGCGCTGATCACGCTTTGCGGCACTTCTGCCCGTCGACCAAGCTCTGACTGCGTTAGGCGCGAGCGCTGCCGGGCATCCCGCAGCAAAGACGAAGCGGCGATCATGATTCGAGTATAGCGAATTGTAGATATTTTCTGGGTGTGCACCAGATCTGGTTCATGTGTTCCAGATCTGGTGCACACTCATCCGCTAGGCAACCTTGGCGAAGTACGGCGCGCTGATGAACGTGGAGATGGCCCACATTCCCAGCTCGATCTCAGCGCTCGGGGCCATCACGACGATGTTTCCTGTTGCCGTGGCGCCCGTGTACATCTGGTTAATGTCGCTGATCTGGTTGGGTTCCACTGGTCGAGCCGACGTAGGTGTAGGTCACCGGCACGAGGACGTACGGAAATCCCGCGTCCGCTGCCGAGTTGAACTGGTTCTCAGCCGCGATGATGCCACCCGCGTTATGGCTGTTCCCGGCCGTCAACTTGTCGCTGTCTAGCTTCACTCCTTTGGAGGCTTGTCCCTATGTTCCAAATCTGGCGCATATGTATCGAAAGTGAGTCATATGTCTCATACTTGATACATGAATCTGTCGCGGCCCCTCGAGGACTTGCTTGGGGTAGCGCGTGGGCGCATCATCCGTCGACTCTCGATGGTGAGTGTCGGTCTCTCGGGCCGACAGCTTGCGAGTCTTGCTGAGGTGCCTGTCGCCAGCGCATCTCGCGCGTTGGCCGACCTCGCTGAGACCGGACTCGTTGGCACGCAAGACGTTGGACGGTCGCGCCTCTACCAGCTCAATCGCCTACACGTGCTGTGGAAACCTCTCGAGGCGCTCCTTGCCGCGCCTGCCACAATCGAGCAACACATCGCAGCCATTGCTCGGGAAACAGACGAGAACGCCACGGTTGCGGTCTTCGGGTCTTTCGCCCGGGGACAAGCGAGCGGAACCAGCGATATAGACATTGTGATCGTGAACGTCGCCGGCGCCGCCGAAGACGAGCGGTTTGCTCTGGTCGACGCGTTCTACAAGAGGATTCGCGTGATGACAGGAAATCGCGTCGACATGGTCAACATCGATGACGACGACCTCGTTCGTCTCGTGGCCGCCGAAGATCCCCTGGTCCACTCATGGTTGGAGGACGCTCGCACTCTCAGCGGCCCGGACCTCGTCGACCGGATTCGGCGGGCGCGCGCATGACGAGGTGATCGGGTTGTGACCGGGATGCCGCAAGCCCGCGTGCGCAAGCCGCGGCATCCCGAACCGCTAGTTGACCGTCACGCTCCAGTTGCCGTCGGCTGTGACCGCGGCGACCAACGGGCCGGCGATCCAGCGGACCGTGCCGGTGTAAGCACCGATCTCGTTGACGATGAGTTCAGTCGAGTCGCCGTAAAGCCAGACCGCGAAGTTGCTGGGGCCGTCGTGGGTGAGGGTCGCCGGGCCAGCACCGTCGAAGTAGAGCACTACATCGTCACCAACCCCGGTCACGGAGTTTCCGTCGAACTGACGGAGCGACAGTACCGATTTCATCGTGACAGTCCAGTTGCCGTCTGCCGAAATCTCCAGAGAACTGGGGTCATTGCCGAAGCTCGCGTTGAAGAGCACCGTGCCCTGGTAAGCACCAATCGTGTTGACGAGCAGATCCTGCTGAGCAAGGTTGTCGTCGAGACTGAAGATTGCGAAGTTGCTCGACCCGTCGTGCGTCAGGGTCGCCACAGCGACGTTGCCCGGGCCGTCGGGCAGCTCGATCGCCAGAATCGAGTCGCCGATGCCGCTATAGACAATATCGGCGGGAATCTCGGGTGCTGGCGCGGGCGTCGGGGTCTCCTTCACCTCGGGCACCGCGGATGACAAAGCCGGGGTCGGCTTTGCCTCGTCCACTGTGTCCACCGTCTGACGTAGGCCGCCCGCAATGAAGCCCACGCTCACGCTGATCGCCACAATCAGCGCGATCGGGCCCAGGATCACGCCAGCCACGGCCATCCCGCGCCCGGGTGCCTTCGACACGAGGGCCGCGATACCTAGGCCGAGCGCGGTGAACGCCGGCAGGAAGGCGATGAAGCTCAGCCCCGGGATGCTCGCACACACGATCGCGACAACGCCGACGATCAGCGCCGCAAGTGACAACCGGCTCGGCTTCTTCACCGGGGTGGGTGCAGCGCCAACAGGCGGCGTGCTGGACTCGGGTGCCAGCGGCGCCGGGGTGGACTCGGGGATAGTGCTATCAGACATGATGTCTCCTTGGTTCCTGCTACCTGCGGGGTGCGCCGCAGAACCTGCCGGAGGCAAGTCGAGTAGTTCACCACTGGCCGCCGACATTCATGATTTCGAGTCATAGTTATGTGCGCGCGGAGAAGCGTGAAGCTGCCAATAGCGCACTATTATGCTTGCTGATCTGACAGTAGAGTGCCTGCTAATCTGATAGTAGAACGCCTGCTAATCTGATAATAGAAGGGAGGCATCATGGAATACGCACGACGGCTCGTCGATAACGAGCTCGATGAACTCGTACCCGGAATCGCCGCAATCAGCCTCGACGGCGCCAAGGGAGCGGGCAAGACCGCCACCGCGAGCCAGCGCGCAGCCACCATCCTCCGAATGGATACCAGCGCCGACGCGGAACTGATCCGCGCGGCTCCCGAGCAACTGGCTGTAATGACCAAACCCGTACTCATTGACGAGTGGCAGCGACTTCCTGAGGTGTGGGATCGCGTGCGTCGCCTCGTCGACCAGAACAGCGAGGGTGGGCAGTTTCTCCTTACCGGCAGCGCGGCACCAGCTGGTGCGAGCATCCACTCGGGAGCTGGGCGAATCGTCAGCCTGCGGATGCGCCCGCTCTCCATCGCCGAACGGAAACTCGACAATCCGACCGTGTCGCTTGCCGAACTGGCCGAACGGGCCGAAACCCACATCGAAGGTACGACGTCAGTCGCGCTGGCTGACTATGTGCGCGAAATTATGGCATCCGGCTTTCCCGGAATCCGGGGCCTGTCTCCACGTCAGCGCCGGGAACAGCTCGACGGCTACATCGCCAGGATCATCGACAAGGAGTTCTCCGAACAGGGGTTGCGGGTGCGTCGGCCTGCAACGCTGAGGGCATGGCTGGAAGCGTACGCGGCGGCGACGGCATCCACCGCTAGCTATACAACGATCATGGATGCCGCGACCCCCGGCCAGGCAAACAAACCCACGATGGCCACCACCACCACCTACCGAGACGTACTGTCTCAGCTCTGGTTGCTCGATGAGGTTCCGGCGTGGTCGCCGATCGCGGCAGACTTCACACGATTGGGCAATTCTTCGAAGCACTTTCTGGCCGACCCAGCTCTCGCCGCACGTCTGCTTCAGCTGCGTGAAGATGACATGATCGACCTCTCTCGCGGCAGGGTGCTCGGCCCTCAGGAGGGCACAATTCTTGGTCGCCTGTTCGAAGCTCTGGTAGCCCTCTCGCTGCAGACCTACGCGAGATTGAGCGAGTGCACTGTCAGCCACTTGAGGACCCGAAACGGCGACCACGAGGTCGACTTCATTGTGCATCGCGGATCTGCGTGCGTCGCGATTGAAGTCAAGCTAGGAGCGAGCGTCGACGATACCGACGTGCGGCACCTCTTGTGGCTGAAGCAGCAACTTGGAGAGAACCTGCGCGACATGGTCGTCGTCAACACGGGCGCCCGAGCATATCGGCGCGCCGACGGGGTTGCTGTGGTTCCGGCAGCACTGCTCGGCGCGTGAATAGTGACACTGGCTCGCGATATGGTGAAGCGCAGGCCGGCCGAAGGGAACTCGTGAGCAACTTCGACTTCCTGCGCGCGGGGTGGCCGCAGATCGCCGAGGAGGCGCGTCGCGCGGAACACTATGTCAACGGCGATCCACGCTCGTCAGTGTTCTACGCGCGCCGGGCTGTCGAGTTGATGGTCAACTGGCTGTACGACGCGGATGCCACGCTCCAGCGCCCCTACAAGGATGACCTCGCCGCCCTCACCTACGAACCGAGTTTCAAGCGTCTCGTCGGGCTCGGGATACAGACCAAGCTCACCCTGATCCGCAAAGAGGGCAACTACGCGGTGCATCGCAACACGCCGATCCGGCCGACCGACAGCCTTGCGGTAGTGCGTGAGTTGTTCCACGTGATGGTGTGGGTCGCCACGCGGTACGCGCGCACTGCCGAGGAGCGGCCGGCCCCGGGCATCCCGTTCAATGCTGCGGCTTTGCCTCAGCCGGGTGCCGGGGTCGTGGCCAAGACGATGGCTCAGCTGAAGAAGCTGTCGGACGAGCTTGAGGCGAAGGATGCTGCGCTCGAGACAGCGCGCGAGCACAACGTGGCCTTGGAGGTCGAACTCGCTGAACTCCGCGCTCAGGTCGCCGTCGCCAAGGCCGCCAACGCGACCGTGCCAGACACGCACGACTATCGCGAAGACGAGACTCGTGATCTGTTCATCGACGTGCTGCTGCGGGAGGCCGGGTGGAAGCTCGCCGAGGCGCGCGACCGCGAGTTCCCGGTCACCGGCATGCCCAACAACTCCGAAGGCGGGAAGGGTTTCGTCGACTACGTGCTGTGGGGCGAGAACGGGCTGCCGCTCGGGCTCGTCGAGGCCAAACGCACTCGCAAGGATGCGATCGCCGGTCAGCACCAAGCCAAGCTCTACGCCGACCGACTGGAGGCGGCCTACGGCCAGCGGCCGGTGATCTTCTACACCAACGGGTATGAGCACTATCTCTGGGATGACACGCGCTACGGCCCCCGCAAGGTCGACGGCTTCTACACCCGCGATCAGCTCGAACTCCTTATTCAACGCCGCACCACCCGGATGCCGCTGGCCAGCGTCGAGATCAGCTCGACCATCGTCGAGCGGTACTACCAGCAGCGGGCGATCCGCAAGATCGCGGAAGCATTCGAGAATCAAGAACGCAAGGCGCTGCTCGTGATGGCGACCGGCAGCGGCAAGACGCGAACGGTCATCGCACTCGCTGACCTGCTGATTCGGGCGAACTGGGCCAAGCGCATCCTGTTCCTCGCCGACCGCGTCGCACTCGTCAACCAGGCCACCACCGCGTTCAAGCAGCAACTGCCGGACTCTGCGCCGGTGAACCTCGTGACCGACCGGGACTCAGAGGGGCGGGTCTACGTCTCGACCTACCCGACCATGATGGGACTGATCAACGACGGCGGGGATGGGCTGCGGAGATTCGGACCGGGCTACTTCGACTTGGTGATCATCGATGAAGCCCACCGCTCGGTGTACCAAAAGTACGGGGCGATCTTCGACTACTTCGACTCGCTGCTGGTCGGCCTGACGGCGACGCCAAAGGACGAGATCGACCACAACACGTACGGCTTGTTCAACCTAGAAGACGGTGTGCCCACGGACTCATACGACCTTGAGGATGCGATCGCCGAAGGCTATCTCGTGCCGCCAGTTGGGAGGTCGATCGCGACGAAGTTCGTGCGCGAAGGCATCCGTTATGACGAGCTGAGCGAGGCCGAGAAGGAAGAGTGGGACCTGCTCGACTGGGAAGACGGACTCGTTCCCGACTCGGTCGACTCTTCGGCTATGAACACCTGGCTGTTCAACAAGGACACCGTCGACACCGTGCTCGAGGTACTCATGACCGAGGGTCGTATGGTCGCGGGTGGGGACAGGCTGGGCAAGACCATCGTCTTCGCCAAGAACGCCAAGCACGCGGAATTCATAGCCGAACGATTCGACACAAACTACCCGCAGTACAAGGGTGCCTTCGCCCGCGTGATCACCTACGCGCAGACCTACGCCCAAAATCTGATCGATGAGTTCTCGCAACCCGACTCGGCACTGAACATCGCGGTGTCGGTGGACATGCTCGACACCGGCATCGACATCCCCGAGGTCGTGAACCTCGTGTTTTTCAAACCGGTTCATTCCAAGACCAAGTACTGGCAGATGGTCGGGCGCGGGACTCGACTTCGGGCCGATCTGTACGGCCCCGGGGAACCGAAGCAGGACTTCGTGATCTTCGATGTCTGCCAGAACATCGAGTACTTCAACGAAGACCTGCCGTCAGCTAGCGGCTCACACTCGCCCTCGCTGCGGGCGCGGTTGTTCGCGTCACGCCTGCAACTGCTCGCTGCGATCGACGCCGCGCCGGGCGACGAGGAGCTCTCGGCGATGCGCGAAGGTCTTGCGGCCAGGATGCATGGCCAAGTGGCCGGAATGAACCTCGACAACTTTCTGGTGCGTCGAGCCCGGCGTGCGGTCGAGCGGTTCTCAGATGGTGCGGCTTGGCTCACTCTGGAGGGCGACGACTTTGCGCAGGCGGGGGAACTCGCCGACCTGCCGTCCGCGACCGACGTGCAGGACACCGATGAGTTGGCCAAACGCTTCGACCTGCTGGCGCTTCGAGCGCAGCTCGGGGTGTTGGCATCCGATCCCGGGTTCGCTGCCGCGAAGGAGCGGATTCAGGCGATTGCCAATGCGCTCGCGGAGGAACGTGGCATCCCCGTGATCGACAACAACCGCGAGCTCATCAGCGCCGTGGCCAGCGAGGAATGGTGGGTGGATGTCACGGCCCCCATGATCGAGATGGCGCGGATTCGGCTGCGCGGATTGGTAAAGCTCATCCCGTCGGGCCCGCGCACGATCGTGTACACCGACTTCGAAGACACCGCTGGCGATTCCGCGGTCATCGAGATCCGGGCCGTCACTGCCGGCGTGGATCGAGCGCGATTCCGGGAGAAGGCACTGGCGTTCCTTCGCGCGCACGAGGATGACACCGTGCTGTTCAAGGTGCGCCACGGCAAACAACTCACCGCCCTCGACCTCGAGCAACTCGAAAGCATCATGGTTGAGAACGGCCTCGACGCCAGCCAAATTCGGGATGCCGCGGCTACCGCCCATGGACTCGGGCTATTCGTGCGCTCGCTCGTCGGCATGGACCGCGACGCCGCTACCGACGCCCTTTCCGAGTTCACTTCCGGCACGACTCTGACAGGCAACCAGATCTCATTCGTCAATCTGCTCGTCGAACAGCTGACCCAGCGCGGCACGATCGAACCGGGCCTGCTCTACGAAGCGCCGTTCACCGACATTGCGCCGACCGGCCCTGACGGGCTTTTCACCGGTGCAAGCGTCACACAGCTGATCGATGTGCTTGAACGGATTCGTCGATCGGCCGAGGCGTCCTAAAGAGGGGCGGTTTCACCGGGTTAGACGTGTACCTTTATGACCGCTATCTCCGCACAAGACGACACATTTCGCCGTCCGGTGCTCGTGCTGTAGTCCGACGACTACAACCGCAGCCGAATCCCGACCTGCATCGTTGTCGGGCTCACACGACAGACCCAGCTGGCGCAACGGCGAAGCAACGCGTTCGTGCCAGCTTCGGCATCCGGACTGTGTAAGGACTCCGTGGTCAACGTGTCGCAAGTGACCACGCCGGATCTACGCGATTCCAAGAGACCTGACCGCAGCCGCCGGCGGCGATCTATTCGGCCCCGAACCCTGTAGATTGCTCACATGCCGACGCGACTCCGTGGACACCACATCGCCACGTTTACTGCAAGCCGCCCCCGGAGGTGGACTCGAATTGCTCCTGTGTCGCTGGCTTGGTTCGACAAGCCCACAAATGCGAGACGGGGGGCGAGCGACCGAACAGATTCGGATCGCGGCGTCACGTGTGCGGCCCCGCGGGAAACAGACAAGCGAAAGCAGTGATCAATGCCAGATGCAGACACTGAGGAGTTCGAGGCGTTCTCGACAGCGGACAGCGCCCCGTCAAGACCTGAGTTTGAGGGTACAAACGCTGTTCGATTTGCATTGGTTTCGCTGCTTGGGGAGGGCACAAACCAAGCGGGGTCGGGTCTGAGGGGTACCGGTCTACTCGGTGAAGCTAGCTTCGCGAAGTTCGGGCTGAATAACGAGTTGCTCGAGTTGCCTGCCAGTCTTGAGGGGTGGGCAAGCCGCGAAGTCAGTGCACTCCTAAGCAGAAACGACGAGGGCTGGACCGCTGACGAGGCCCGAGTGAGCGCGTGGAGAGACCTCAACGAGAATCGTGACCCAACGGCGCGAATAGAGCTACTTGTTGCTGGCCTAGGCAGCGCTCTCGAGCGGGAGTCAGTAGTTGCCGCGGTAGCAATCGCCACTTCTTCACCGTTTGACGCGGCGGCTCTGCCTCCCCCGGAGTGGTTCGCTCGAATGCGGCTTAGCTCAGAAGAAGAGATTTGGAGGATCGGCCGCGTGCCCATGTGGCAAGAATCGGACGTCGACGGCAATGGCGAATCTCATGCCACGCTCGCCTGGTCTGGCCAAGAGTGGTCCCGCTTCGTCCGCCGGCATGTGAGGCGAGCACTAAAGTCCGGACAGGAAAGTGTTGTTGTGGCGGTGATCGCGTTTCTGGCTCGCTACCGCGTTGAGACAGGTCTCCTATCTACAGATCAGATATCCAGACAAATCGCGACGTCTAGCTACTTCACCCGATCACTAGCCACTGACCGTGCCCAGGCAAGAGGCGGCGCAGCCGTGACGAAGGCCACAGGTTTGGTGTCGACGATGGTCCACGGGACCTGGGGCTGGAAGGGTGATTGGTGGTATCCGGGTGGGGACTTCCATACCTACATCCAGTCGGGAATTCGAAGCACGTTGTACCAGGGCGGTCAAGAGTATTCCTGGTCGGGCGCCTACAGAGAGAATCAGCGCGCGATCGGCGGAGAGAGATTCAAACGGTGGGTACAGGCTTCGGGCAATCAGGCGGGGCTAAAGACAGTTTTCGCGCACAGCTACGGCGGTGAAATCGTGGCTCGCGCCGTCAATGCGGGTGCCGCGATTGACGAGGTGGTCCTTCTGAGCGCGCCAATCCACAGGCATCACGAAGCGATGCTCGATCGAGTCAACCGCGTCGTGGATGTCCGGTTGAGGCACGATATCGTGCTCCTTTTGGCTCGAGCTCGTCAATCACTCCCCGACCACGATCGCCTCACGACGCATTTCGTCGACAGAAACTTTTGGAGCCACGGCGCAACTCACCAGCCCGAAGTGTGGAGAAGCGAGGACATCGCTCGAGGTATGGGGCTGTGACCCGAGCCGGTCTTAGTCTCGCCTTAGCTACCCATCGACCGCCCCGCCCCGCTCCTCTTCGGTGAAGCCCTTCTTCGAGCCGTTACGGACATCCTTCAGGTAGCGGCTCGTCGAGACGGTCATCTTGTCGACGCCGGCCTTCGCGGCCGTGTAGGTCATCGAGCTGTCCGCGTCGAAACCGAGCGTGCTCGCCGTGAGCACGGCGTCTTGGTTGGCCCCGAGGTAGACGAAGTCCCAGCCGTAGGTCTCGATCTGTTGGCGGACGAGCTGGCGCACGGCATCCGCGGTCCACTCCTTGCTCGAATTCTCGTGGCCGTCGGTGACCACGACGACCTGCACGGTCGAGGGGCGCGCGTGCTCTGGGAGGGCGGCGAGGGTCGCGCCGAACTGTGAGACCGCGATGCCGAGGGCGTCGTGCAGGGCGGTGCCGCC
>JBGSTT010000182.1:0-5082 GCA_041736385.1 Rhodoglobus sp.
GCGACTGCGGTTCCCAGTGAGGCCCGCAGCGCCGTCCCGGTCCTCGCGCTCGCCCTCGTCCCAGCGCTCCTGGTGGCGATCGCATTGACGATCGACCGTCAGGTGCACACCGCGACGACGGTGGCGATGCTCGGTGTGCTCACTGCGCTCGGTGCGGCGATCAGAATCGCTGGTACCGGCGTTGGCGGGCTCGAAGCCGTGTTCATCATCCTGATCATTGCTGGTCGTGTGTTCGGTGCTCGGTTCGGTTTTCTGCTTGGGATGCTCGTGATCGCGCTGTCGTCGCTCTTCTGGGGCGGGATCGGTCCATGGACGCCGTTCCAGATGTTCGCTTGTGGCTGGGTCGCCGCTGGCGCCGGGCTGCTACCGAGCATCACGGCTGGGTCAGCACGCACCGCAGCGCGACTGGAGCTGCTGATGCTCGTCGGCTACGGCATCCTCGCTTCGTACGCCTTCGGGCTTATCATGAACCTTTGGTTCTGGCCGTTCGCTGTCGGCGGTGACACGAGCATCTCTTACGCTGCAGGAGCTGCGATCGACCAGAACCTCGCTTCGTTCTTGCTGTACTCATTACTCACGTCGACGCTCACGTGGGACACGGTGCGCGCCGTGACCACGACCGTTGGCCTCGTGCTGATTGGTCCAGCCGCACTCGCCGCGCTGCGCCGCGCGAAGATCGGGCGCACCAGAATATTCACACCGAGAAGTACCGAGCTTCGGGGTGGTGGAACACGAAAGCATCCGTCGACTGCTCAGGATGCAGTTGCAACTCCTCAGACAGCGCAACGCCCATCCGCTCCGGCTTGAGCAGCTCGACGACCTTTCGGCGATCCTCCATCTCGGGGCAGGCTGGATAGCCTAGCGAGAAGCGCGCGCCGCGGTAGTTGAGCTTGAACATGCCGGCGAGGTCGTCTGGATCCTCTCCCGCGAACCCGAGCTCTGCGCGCACGCGCGAATGCCAGTACTCGGCGAGTGCCTCGGTCAACTGCATTGTGAGGCCGTTTAGTTCGAGGTAGTCGCGATACTTGTTCTCGGCGAACATCTTCGCGGTGAACGCGTCTACTGCTGAGCCGGCCGTCACGAGTTGCAGTGCGACGACATCGATCTGACCGGATTCCCGCGAACGGACATAGTCGGCGAGGCACAGGTGCCTGTCGCGGCGCTGCCTCGGAAAACTGAAGCGAAGTCGCTCAGTGCCGATCGCACCGCCAGAGCCGCCATCTGGCGCGAGGAGACCGGCAGCGCCGAGCAAGCCTGCTTGGTCCTCCCCGTGATGCAGGATGACGAGATCGTTCCCGTCGGCGTACGCCGGGAAGTAGCCATAGGCCACCGAGGCATCGAGCATGCCTTCAGCGAGGATGCGATCGAGCCAATAGCGAAGCCGTGGCAGCCCCTCGGTCTGCACCAATTCCTCGTAGCTTGCGCCGTCCTCTGCACGACTGGGCTTGAGCCCCCACTGCCCCATGAACGTCGCTCGCTCATCGAGGAACGCCGAGTAGTCGGCGAGGGCGAGTCCCTTGATGATTCGTGTGCCCCAGAACGGCGGGGTCGGGATCGAGTTGTCTGCGACGACATCCGATCTAGCTGGCATGAACTCGGGCTTCGTTACTTCGAGGGTCGAGACGGCGTGGATCCGTTTCTTGAGCGGCGGCAGACCGACGGTGTCCTTCTCGGCACCGCGGGCAATCGCGACGAGCGGTTCCATCAGCGCGAGACCCTCGAAGGCATCGCGGGCGTAGCGTACTTCGCCGTCGAAGATGGAGGCCAGATCGTCCTCGACGAAGGTGCGAGTCAGTGCCGCGCCGCCGAGCAGCACCGGCCACTTCGTGCCGAGCCCGCGGGCGTTGAGTTCGAGCAGGTTCTCCTTCATGACGACGGTTGACTTGACGAGCAGCCCGCTCATGCCGATGACGTCGGCGTTGTACTCCTCGGCGGCACGGATGAACTCGCTCAGTGGCTGTTTGATGCCGATGTTGATGACGTCGTAGCCGTTGTTGGTCAGGATGATGTCGACCAGGTTTTTGCCGATGTCGTGCACATCGCCGCGAACAGTGCCGATGACCATGGTGCCCTTGCCAGCGGCATCCGTCTTCTCCATGTGCGGTTCGAGCAGCGCGACCGCTGCCTTCATGACCTCGGCGGACTGGAGCACGAATGGCAACTGCATCTCACCGCTACCGAAGCGCTGACCGACGACCTGCATCCCGGCCAACAGGTGGACGTTGATGATGGCCAAGGCGCTCATTCCGTCGGCTCGCGCCAGGTCGAGGTCGCCTTCGAGCCCCTTGGGTTCTCCGTCGATGATGCGCCGTTCGAGGCGTTCTCCGACTGGCAGAGCAGCGAGTTCTGCCGCCCGCTGGTCTTTCAGGGCTGCCGAGTCGACACCAGCGAAGAGATCGAGCATGGCCGAGAGCGGGTCATAGGTGATGTTGCCGTCTGCGTCGTACTCTCGCTTGTCCCAGACGAGGTCCATCGCGACCTTGCGGCGGTCATCCGGCACGGTCGCCAGCGGCACGATCTTGGCCGCGTTGACGATCGCCGAATCAAGCCCTGCCTCGACGGCCTCATGCAGGAACACCGAGTTCAGGACTGACCGCGCGGCTGGATTGAGCCCGAACGAGACGTTCGAGACCCCGAGGGTCGTGTGGATGCCGGGATACTTCGCGGTGATCTGCCGGATCGCCTCGATCGTCTCGATGGCGTCGCGGCGAGTTTCCTCCTGGCCGGTGGCGATCGGGAAGGTCAGCGCATCCACGATGATGTCATCGACGCGCATGCCCCATTCGTTCACTAGGGTGTCGACAAGTCGGGATGCGATGCGCACCTTGTGCTCAGCGGTGCGCGCCTGTCCTTCTTCGTCGATGGTGAGCGCGATGACGGCGGCACCGTGCTCTTTAACGAGCGGCATAATCCGGCTGAACCGGGAGTCCGGCCCTTCGCCATCCTCGAAGTTGACCGAGTTGACGACCGGCCGCCCTCCGATGAGTTCCATGCCCGCTTGAAGCACGCCTGGCTCGGTCGAGTCGATAACCAGAGGCAGCGTCGATGCGCTCGCGAGTCGTGAGACGACCTGGCGCATGTCGGCTACCCCGTCGCGACCCACGTAGTCAATGCAGACATCGAGGAGGTGCGCGCCCTCGCGAATCTGGTTGCGGGCGATGTCGACGCAGTCATCCCAACGCTCTTCGAGCATCGCTTCGCGGAATGCGATGGAGCCGTTTGCGTTGGTGCGCTCGCCGATGGCGAGGTAGGCGTTGTCCTGGTTGAAGGGAACGTGCTGGTAGAGGCTTGCGACGCCGTTGTCGTCGTCGATCGCGCGGGGGAGTGTTCGGGTTCCGCCGATGCGATCGACGACTGCCTTCAGGTGCGCTGGGGTCGTGCCGCAGCATCCACCGACGAGGCCCAAGCCGAATTCCTTGACGAACTGTTCGTGCGCAGTGGCGAGCTCTTCTGGCGTGAGCGGGTAGCTCGCCCCCTTGGGCCCGAGCACTGGCAAGCCAGCGTTCGGCATGCACATCACCGGGATGTGCGCGAACTTCGAGAGGTGGCGCAGGTGCTCGCTCATCTCGGCTGGGCCGGTGGCACAGTTGAGCCCGATCATGTCGATCCCGAGCGGCTCAAGGGTCGTCAGGGCTGCCGCGATCTCGCTGCCCATGAGCATCGTGCCGGTAGTTTCGACAGTGACTTCGACGAAGATTGGCAGCCGGATGCCTGTCTCGACCATCGCTTGCTTGCAGCCGTTCACGGCTGACTTGGTCTGCAGGAGGTCTTGGGATGTTTCAATCAGCAGGGCATCGGACCCGCCAAGGATGAGTCCCTTGGCCTGCTCGGCGAAGGTGTCTCTGAGGTTGGCGTAGGTGGTGTGACCCAGGCTAGGGAGCTTGGTACCTGGACCGATCGAGCCAAGCACCCAGCGCATCCTGCCATCTCTGGCCTCGAACGATTCGACCGCACGTCTGGCGATCTCCGCACCGGCGCGTGCGAGTTCTTCGATGCGGTCTTCAATGCCGTAGTCCGACAGGTTCGACCAGTTCGCGCCGAAGGTGTTGGTTTCGATGGCATCGATGCCGGTCTCAAGGTATTCGGCGTGGATCTTCTCGACGATGTCAGGGCGCGACACATTGAGAATCTCGTTGCAGCCTTCGTGCTGCTGGAAGTCCTCCATGCTCGGTTCTGCGTCCTGCAGCATCGTGCCCATGGCGCCGTCGCCGATGACGACGCGCTGCTTGAGCGCGTCGAGCAGTTGTTCTGATCGCGCTGGCAGCGGCAGCATCGATACGTCGGCAAGTGACGGGGATTTAAGGCTCGATGGCATCGTTACAGCTTAGTTCTCAAAGGGTTGGTTCACGGTGTGCCAGCCTCGGCGAAACCGCACGCCGAGGCGACGAAGGCGTACAGCGAGTCGCGCAAGCTCGCACTCGCTTCAAGGTAGATTGTGCCTTCGGTTCCGTCGGCGGCCGTGACCGACATCGGGAGGTAGGTTCCCCGCTTGTCCTCCGCAACCACGTGCGGGTCACAGCGTTGTGGTCCGATGGTGACGCTTAACTCGATCGGCGCGCTCGCGGAGTTGACGGCCTGATCGATCGGCAGCTCGGTAAAGATTGTTCCGGAAGCTGGATCGATGAGATTGAGCAGGACTGTGCCGCGGAGAGAATGTAGTTGAACAGAACCCGTGGCAGCGGTGGGAACGATCGTCACTGTGAGGGTTGCGGTCGGTGTTGCGGTCGAGCCATCGCCGGTGGTGATGAAGGTGAGCGAGTCCCCGGTCGAAATGGCCGCGTTCAGCGCGATCTGTTTACCGAGGCAGTCCTCGACGTTGAGCGGTGGCAACCGATCGAGGCGGTCAGTGGCGGGCAGTCGTACTTGGCCGGTCGAACCGTCGGATGCCGCGAATTCGAGTTCCACGAAGTGACTTGGTTCGGCGTCAGAACAGCTCGGTGGCGGGAGCGCAACGGGCAGATCGACACGGTTGCCAGCGCGAAGCAGAGTGGAGTCTCGCTTCGTCCAATCCGCGACTCCCAAGAATTGCCCGGAATCAAAGCGTGCGGCGGTGATCGTCACGTCTTCGGCGGAGCTATTCAG
>JBGSTT010000186.1:0-2100 GCA_041736385.1 Rhodoglobus sp.
CCGTCCCATCGCTGAGGGTCGTGGACAGGTGCCGGTCCGCCACGTCATACGTCATCGACTGATCCGCCAGACGAGTGGTGTTGCCGTGACCGTCATAGGTGAGCGTCGGCGTCGTGCCCGTCGTTGACAGGGCCGTGCCCACCACCGGGTTGCCACCCGGCACCAGCGGGATGCTGGAGGTCAGGCGATCCGCCCAGTCGAAGCAGTAGCGCACATCCGGCACGAGCACACCATCCTTGACGTCCTTGTACCGGGTGCGGTTGCCGTTCATGCCCGCACGGGTGTTCACCCCGCAACTGCCGGTGCTTGCGAACTCGCAGGAAAGGACGTGCTCCGCCGGGGTGGTGGTGGTGCCGTACAACTCGATCGCCCCGTTTTTGCCGATGAGCGCTAGTAGCTATCAGGCAAGTAGCGGTTGCTCGGCGGGAAGATCCACTCGGAATCGCTTCGAAGCGCCACCTCGCTCCGGAATTGCCGACCAAACGGGTTCTTCCCTACCACTCTCACATTCTCGATATCAAAGGATGAGAGCAGCTCGTAACCCTCGATTGTCGGGCAGTCCTCGAGCCCCAGTGAGTGAAGCCGGAGATCCTGCAGATGAGCGATCCCGGTGACTCGCGCGCATCGATACAGGCTCACTTCTCGCAGATTCACGAACTCCTCCACTCCCGCAAGATCGAGCTGCTTGGCAGCGTTGACCTCGAGGGATGCGAGCAGCTCGGGGAAGGCCAAGGATGGCATCTGTACGGCGCGCGCCGACGACGTCACCGCGAGCCGACGAAGCGGTGCTCCTACTCGAATCTGTTCATGGCCCGACCATTCGATCCCCAGTTGCCGCAAACTGGGCAGATCAAGCAGGCCGGGAAACTTCGCGTGCGGGCCGCCGAAGCTTTCGATAGGGGGGAGCGAGTGTGCGGGAAGACCGTAGTCGACCCCACCGCCAATGGCGAGTTCCTGAAGCCGCGGCATTTCGGCAAGAAGCCGGTAATCGCGACACCTTGAGGAGTTGACTAGAAGCACGTCGAGCCATTCGAATGCCGGACGGAGGCACTCAAGGCCGATCTCACCGTCGGGCACCGAGACGACGTTGAGCGCGAGTCCTTCGGATTGTGCCGAACGCCATTCCTCTCGCGAAACCCGTTGCCCGTCGTATATTCCGTAGTTACGACCATCTCCTAATCGCAGCACTTCCAATTATCTAATTCCCCACTTCGACCACGCCGATTCGCGAATCTCGTTGCGCATGTTGGCGATCTTGGGAGCGCTCCGGTTCACACCACCGTACCGATTGATGAGCAGCTGTTCCTGCCGCCGAAGCGTCGTTAGGCTCGCGCCAGGAAGGCGATGAACGGTTGCGGCGGCCGCAGCTTCAGCTGTCACCTTTCCGGTTGCTTCATGTCGCGCAATCCTCGCCTCCACATTGAAGCTACGACCAATATAGGGCAGGGATGTTTTAGCATCTTGGACGACGTACACCCCAGCCGTTCGAAGCCCCGTAGTACCGAGCCGCCCCAGACCGCCGACAGCGCCGAGCATCGGGACGCCGGCGGAGAGCTCCAACGCGGTTGATCCAGACATGACGATCGAATCCCCAACCCACGACAGCCCGTTTCGGAAGGCATCCTGCATGTCCTCGCGATCACCGCCCCAGACGCTCCATTGACCGCTCAGGTCGAACTGGTTGATGGGGTCGGCGGGGTAATCGTAGCTGTTGGTCACCCCACCCTCGACCGGGTCGACGGACAGGAACCGACCCAACGCGGGCACATACTGTCGCACCCCCATCTGGATCGTCGCGACGCTGCCTTGGTGTTCGTAGAGTTTCTGGTGTTGTCCGACGAAGCCGTGGTCGGCATCGCCAGGCAGGTTGTTGGGAACCGCATCATCTGCCCCTTGGGTGCCGATCGAGCCGTCGGGGGCGATGGGTTGCCCAAACGGGTCATATGAGAATCTGCCCGTGCGCAGGCCCGTCTGGTCGGCGGTGAGGATCACATCCCCATGCAGGTTCGGGTACGACCACACCTGGGTGCCGTCAGCCTTCAACGCCACCTGCACTCCACCCGGCAGGGACACCGTGCGCTGCAGGAGGGTGCCGGCCCC
>JBGSTT010000230.1:0-1940 GCA_041736385.1 Rhodoglobus sp.
CGATACCTCGCCCGCGCCGAGCCGCGTCGCTGTCGCGTGTGACGCGCTAAGCTAATGCAGTTGTCACGGGCTGTGGCGCAGCTTGGTAGCGCACTTGACTGGGGGTCAAGGGGTCGCAAGTTCAAATCTTGTCAGCCCGACCAGCGTCCCACGTCGGCGATAGCCTGTTTGGTGTCGGATTCGGCTCTTGAAGCGCAGCGGAGGTGGTTTCGAATGACTACACAATTCGAGTTTCGGCTTATCGGCGCTGACACCCCACGGGGCCAGATCGACGTCGATGACGTAGTCGCGATTCTGCAGAAATTGCAAGAGATGGCGACGAAAATTGGACGCGTCGAGACCGGCGCCGCGGAGGTTGGTCGGCCTGGCAAGAAGGTTGAGCGAGTCGCAAAACTTCGCCTTGTTGGCTTGAAGGCGGGCAGCACGGTGATCGAGGTCGAACGTGTCGGTGAGGGCGACACACTGGGATTCGATATGGAGCACGAGCAGGGATTCGACGCGCGATTCTCGGAGATCGTTGAGGCGATCGGCGCCGACACGCGGCCAGCTTGGGCGAGCGACTCCATCGCAGAGACGGCCGCGGATCTCGTTGTAGCGCTGCAAAAGGCAGCTCCAGAGGTTGAGTTCAGAACCTCGGGTGTGGTTCGTCGCAAGTTCAAGACGGCTGACACTCATCGCGAAACCTGGCGAACAGCATCCTTGGAGTTGGAAAGCGAGTCGGTAACTGTCTCGGGCCGTCTCTTTGCTGTCAATCTCAAGAGCCACCGTTTGCAGATTCAAGACGACATCGGCAACGAGTTCGCCTTGCCACAGGTTCAAGACGACGTATCCGCGGGCAATCTTCTCGGCACCTATGTGAGCGTTACTGGCACGCCCGAGAAGGATGCCCGAGGCCGGGTCGCCCAGATTCACAGTGCGGTGATTGAACGAGCTGCACAGATACCGGCCGCACCCGGAGCGCGCGAAGTGCGTTCCCTCGATGACATTCTCTCGAGTGCGTCCGCCCCCACTGCCGGTGGCATCCCCGGCTTAACCGAGGATGAAGCGGATGCCTTCTTCGAGGCGCTGAGGTCCTGAACATGAGGGTTCAAGCGGTCTTGCTTGACACTGACGTCTTTAGCCCACTGTTCATCACCACGAGAGAAGCCGCAATCAAGCGTGGGCATCCTGTTGATGACTGGACTTTGGCGCTTGCCGGCTATCGCGTGCTGATTTCCTTCCAGACTCGAGCTGAGGTTCTCGCCGGTGCCTACTCCGCTGGCTGGAGTGAACGGCGGCTTGGCGCAGTATTGGAACAGCTGGATGCCATGCCGACTGTCGACGAAGATCGCGATGTTGTCGAGGCCTTCGCGCAACTCACTGCCGCATGCAAGGGGTCAGGGCACGCGCTCGCGGGCAAGGAACACACGGCTGATCGATGGATCGCGGCTTGTGCGATCGCAAAGGATCTCCCGTTGTTCGCGGGCGATCGAATCTACAAGGACGCGCCAGGTGTAACTCTGTTCAACGGCTGATGATCACGGTGACGGGCTCGGTCGGGCCATCCCCGCTTGCCGCGCCTCAATGCGTCGGCGCGCAGCGCTGCTAGTGCGCTCGTCGGCATACGCGTAGAGCACGATGTCCTGAATCGCGGATGGCGCCGTGGTGTCGAGTTGCACCAGAAGCGTCTCGCCGTCGGCGTCTTCGAGGAGTCGCAGCTGTCGCGACAATGCCTGGCTGTCGGAGGTCACTTTGACGTCGAGTTGCTGGCCGGTGGTGGTGAGTCCTTGCGCAAGGCGTTCATCTGCGCTGGTGGGGTTGGTGTTTCGCCAGAGGGTCACTCGATCGCCGAGCACTTGGTAGGAGAGATCCGCAACTGAGATGGTGCGCAGCCTCGCGCGGAGGCGGCTTCGCTGGCTGCCCGAGATCTGCTCGGTGGAGCCGGTTTCGAGTAGCTCGGC
>JBGSTT010000232.1:0-8798 GCA_041736385.1 Rhodoglobus sp.
CGTCATCCTCCCCTGCAGCTTCAGCGAAGTCGGCCGCGGCATCCAGCTCTGATTCGAGTGCGTCGATGGTGTCACTCGGCGCCGGCACGCCATAGCGGTTCTCGACCCACGAGTGGAACCGAGTACCGAGGCGAGTGGCGCGGTACGGACGCTCGGGAAGCGGGCGTCGCAGCGCGAGAGCAACAGCCGTGGCATCCGACACGAAGTCCTTAAACCGGGATGCCGCAATACGCTTCGGAAGCGCAACGATCTCGGATGCTCCGCGGGCCGCAGCCCGCTCGGCTAGCAGCAGTTCAATGTCGTCGTGCCACACGCCGGCGTTGCACGCGGCCGGGCCCGCATCTCGAATTGCTTCGATTTTGGCGCGCACCAGCGAGGCCGATTGTTCGAGGGACTCGCGACGTCGACCCAAGGGATCGAGTGGCCACGGCTCCGCGTGCTCGCCAAGCTGCCGGGGATTCTCCTCGAACTGGCTTTCGGTCGGGAGGTCGTCGATGAGGCCATGGGCGGCGAGGGCGAGCAAGAACGCGCCGGGCTCCCGCGGCCGCGACTGTGTCGACCAAAAAGCGCCAGTGAGCAGTAGCGCATCCCGTGCCCTCGTCACCGCGACGTAGCCAAGCCGCCGCTCTTCTGCCGCGTGGCGGTCCGCGAGTTGCTGCTTGAAGACTTTGAGTTGCACGTCGAACTCGTGTTGATTAGCGACCCCCCGCCAGTCGAGCGCTGGCAACTCACGAAAGTCACCTCGGAACTCATACGGCAACTCGGCGGCGCGCAGCCACCCGGCGCCTTCACGCGACTTCGCTGGCAACTCCTCGCTCACCATGCGCGGAACGGCCACGACATCCCATTCGAGGCCCTTAGAACCGTGGATCGTGAGCAACTGCACCGTCCCAGGCTCTTCGGATTCGCTGCGCGGACCCATCATGTCTTGGCGCTCGGCGCGGTCAAGCCAGGCGAGGAAAGCCCCGAGTGTCGCCTGTTCGTCGCTCGCAACAAACGCATCAAGTTCATCCTCAAAGGCATACAGGTTCGCCATGCCCAAGCCCGAAGTCTCATTGGCGACCACCTCAATGTCGAGGAGCAACTCCTGAGTGACCAGCCGAACCAGCTCCGTCAACGGAAGCCGGGCGCGGGAGCGCAAGTAGGTCAGCTGCGCAGCTGCCGCTCGCAAGCGCTCAAGGCCTTCTTGGCTGTAGCCGAGCAACTGCGAATGCGTGCGCGGTGCCTCCCCGACGAAATCGAGCGCATCGACGATGGATCGATCACTGTCTGCGGCAACCGAGTTGCGCATCCGCTCACGAACTTCGTCGCTGAGCCGCTGCTGCGCCCAATCGTGGTCTTGCAACCAGCCTGCGAGCTGCGCAAGTTGCCGCAAGTCACGCGGGCCGATCGCCCACCGCGCGCCGCCGAGGAGTCGAACCAACGGCGAACCTGCCGTCGGATCGTGAATGACGCGGAGCGCGCTGACGAGATCGACGATTTCTGGCGTCGACAGTAGGCCGCCGATACCCAGGACGTGGTGGGGTACGCCGTGCTCGGCAAGTGCGCTAGCAAACAGCGTCATCTGGCGACGTTGACGGAACAGGATCGCCGCGCTCTTTGGCGTGCCATCGGAGCCGATCTCGGCAAGTTGCGTCTTGAACCACTTCGCAACACCGTCCGCCTCTTCTGTCACCTCCTCGAAATACCATCCGGTGACTGTCCCCACCGGGGCGGCTGGCCTCGCTTCGAGGGCTGCGACCGCGAGCGCAGTGCCGGTGGAGTGGGCTCCTGCCGCATTGAGCGGCGCGACTAAAACGTTCGCGGCATCCAGAATCGTGGTGGCATTTCTCCAGCTCACCGACAGCGAGAATGTCGCGGCCGTGCTGGCCTTGGCGAAGTCTGCTGCGAAGCGGGCGAGGTTTGCCGCACTTGCCCCCCGCCAGCCGTAGATCGACTGGTGCGGGTCGCCGACCGCCATGACAGCAGAGTCGGCAAACAGCGTCGACAGGAGTCGCGTTTGCACGACGCTGGTGTCTTGATACTCGTCGAGCAGCACAACCCGATAGCGATCGCGATACTCGGCGCGAACGGCTTCTGACCGAGAGACCACCTCCAGCGCGAGCGCGACTTGGTCGCTGAACTCGAGCAGACCGAGTCTCTTCTTTTCGCCTGCGAACGCGATCGCCAGCTCGGTAAGCGGTGCGAGCGCCGCGACCTGAGCGACCGCCGTCGTGACCGAAACATACGGTGCAGGCTTGGCTTTGCCTGCGGTATACGGCAACTCAGCGATCGCGGCGAACCTCTCACCAAAGCGTGCAACTTCGTTGGGGTCGGCATCGTTATCGCTGATTGCGTGCGCCAGATTCAGCACCCACTCAGCGAGATTATCGACCGACTGGTCGAGCGCGATAAGCCGATCATCGGCCGAGGCGACCACGACCCGGCGCGCGAGCTGCCACGCTGCGGCTTCGTTCAGCAAGGCTGACTCCGGCTCGCGACCAATCAAGAGCGCATTGTCGCGAAAGAGCGCACTGGCGAACGAGTTGTATGTCGAAACCGTGGGCTGCTCGAACTCCGTTGCAGCCTCCGAGTTCAGGGAAGCACTGGCGCGCAGCGCACCGATGCCCTGCGCTATTCGTTCCGACAGTGACCCAGCCGCCTTACGCGTGAAGGTAAGCCCGAGAACTTGATCCGGCCGAATGAGGTCGTTGGCGAGCAGCCAAACGACCCGGTTCGCCATCGTTGAGGTTTTGCCACTCCCGGCACCCGCGGTCACGAGCGCCGGGCCCATTGGCGCTTCGATCACCGCTCGCTGCTGGGCTGTCGGCTGCGGCTGTCCGAGTTGTGCCGCAAGTTCAAGGGCCGAGATCATCCGGCGCTCACCGCCGGAATGACGTGGATGCGGCAGCGGCCAAAGCTCCACGGATCGAGACAGTGGGTCCCGAGTTGGGCAACGAACACCGAACCGGCCATGCCACGAGCATCCTTCATCACACGCTCACGAAACGTCTCGAGTTGCTCAGCAGTGAACGGTGCTTGAGCCGGCGCGGCGTACTGCGCGGTTCGCGTGCCCTTCGAAACGATCACGAGCTTGGCTCCCCCGCTGATGAGCCCTTCTGGGATGCCCTCGATCGCACCGGACGCGAACGCCAGCTGGTACGCGCCGAGTTGCGCGTTCTCGGCAACGCCGTCGTCGGTGGTCGGGTCGAACTTGCCTGTCTTCAAGTCAACGATCACGGCCGTGCCATCCGGGTACTGTTCGACGCGGTCGATCTTTCCACGCAACAGCGCCTGCCCGAGTTCGAGTTCGAAACTCGGCTCAGCTTGCAATAGTGAGCCACCGGCGGCCTGCACATCGCGCAAGTACGCGGCCAGTCGGCGAGTGAGATCCCTGGCTCGATTTCGTTCGATCTGCGACTGCCACGCGGTTTCAAACGACAGCTCGGACCACCGCGCATCGACCGCCGCCATGAGGCCGTCCGGTGACGGATCGACGGCCTCCTCTGCGACTGCGTGGATGATCGTGCCGAGATTCGCCGCAAGGTTCGAACTCCCGCCAGCCACTTCGTCGATGAACCAGTGCAGCGCGCAGGTTTCGAACGAATCCATGCGAGAAGGCGACACGCGCACTCGCGCGCTGTCATCGCTCAGATCAATGAGCGGATGCTCGGTGCTGAGTGTCCGCATGCCGTACCACTCGGCCGGGTCAGCACCAGGAACGCCTTCAACGGCGAGCCTCGCGATCGCGGATGCCGCGGCGTCAGCCATCGGACCAACGAACTCGCGGCGCGCACGACCAACGATGCCACGCAGGCTCAGCGGATAACTCGGTCGCCCGCTCATATCTCCGGGGGGAATGAGGCGCAGAAACGGTGACGGCAAGCTTTCTTCGCCGGCAACCGCGGTGACGATTGCGTGGTGCTTCGCCCGAGAGATCGCCTGAGCGAACAGTCGCAGTTCTTCGTGCATGACTTCGGCACGAGCATCCCCGGCACGAGCATGCCCGGCACTGGCGTCGCCGGCACTGGCCGGCCCAGCCGCTGCAGCCGTCACAATGGCGTCATTCGCAGCGGCAAGCTCGCCCGCCGCGAACAGCGAGCCGCGCAGCCGCAAATTTGGCCAGACGTTCTCCTGAAGTCCCGCGACAACGACGATTGAGAACTCACGACCAACCATTGCAGCAGGCGTTCCGAGCGCGACCGCGTCGACCATGGAGCGCGGCGCGAGACTATCTTCAGCGACCTCAGCAGAGACCCACCCGGCTAGAAAGACGCTCGCAGGCGCATCAGGGCTGCGTTCGACGAAACGCTTCGCCGCCGAGAACAGTGCAACGACACCGTCAAGGTGTCGGTTGGCTTCCTCGGCAGCGACGCCGGAGCCAATCGCCTGCTCGAACCAGATCGTCTCGAGACCACTTCGTTGCCACAATCCCCAGAGCAACTCTTCAATGGTCTCGTTGTTGGCAACGCCGTCCCGTGTCGCCGCGAGGTTGGCGGCAAGGCGCGTGGCTAAGCGTCCGACGCGTGTCTCAATGGTTGCAAAAGCACCAGACTGGCTGAGCGCATCGACGAGCAGTACCTCTGCACCGCGGTCACCGCCACCGGCCAACTCCTCGTGGCGCAGCGCCGCCTTGAGCCGGCGAAGCGTGACGGGGTCAAGTCGACCGAGCGGCCCGGTCACCAAGGCCTCCGCCGTGTGCACGTCGAGCGGCCTGCTGCCAATGGCAACTTCGAGGGCGAGCGTGATGGCAGCAACTGCTGATTCATCACGCACCGGCGAACTGGCACCCGATACATTGGTCGGCACTTCGAGGCCGCGTAACTGGTGGGCGAGTCCCGGAACCGCACCACCCGAGCGCACAATCACCGCCATCTCAGACCACGGCACGCCCAGGTGCACGTGGCATTCCCGCAACCGGCGGGCGATGAAGGCGGTCTCTTCCGCCGGCGAGTTCAACAAGAACGACTCGGCGTGGGATGGCTGTTCCGGAGCTGCTGAGATGGCCTTGCGCTGTTTCCCAGCGGCGGCGGCACCGATTCTGCCGGTCACCGTTGCCGTCGTCAGGCGCAACGCGCCCCCGTGTCGATGCACGCTCGCCAAGTGGACTGTGGTTACCTCGGCAAGGCCAAGTCGCGCAGCCAGCTTGCCGAGCAGGTCGGGCTGGGCGCCACGAAAAGCTCCCGTCGCAAGATCCGGATCCCCGAACGCGACAACGGTACCCCCGCGCTGTGCGAAGGCACGCAGCAGGGTGACGGTCGACTGGGTTGATTCCTGAGCGTCGTCGACGACGATTAGGCGAACGTTCGCGAGGGCAGTCGGGCTGCCGGACTCGACGAGCGCAGCCGCTTCGCGCACCAGCTCGCTCGCATCCAGGTGTCGGTCACGGTAGCTCGCCTTGACGCTGTCGTAGCTCCCGATAAACGCGCCTGCAGCGACCCACTCTGGGCGGCCAGTTGCAGACCCAAGATCGGCAAGCCGCGTTGGCGAGACCCCGTGCTCGACTGCGCGCATCATGAGCTCCCGCAACTCGGTGCGAAACCCACGCAGCTGCCGCACGTCTGCGCCAAGATGCTCCGGCCACACCGTGCCAATGCCCTCGGCGATTTCGCCGGCGATCAGTTCGGCAATGATCTGATCCTGCTCAGCGCCGGTGAGCAGCACTGGCGGCTCCGTTCCAGCGCTCGCCGCGGCATCCAGAACGATCTGGAAGGCAATCGAGTTCACGGTGCGCGCGAGCGGGCCGAGCGTCGGTACCTGGAGCCGAGCGGCAAGCCGATCCCGCAGGTCAGTGGCCGTTACCCGACTTGGCGCAAGCACGAGCACGTGCTGTGGCGACCAACCCCGGTTCAGCACTCGATCGGCGACCATCTCGATGAGCGTTCTCGTTTTGCCAGTGCCAGGAGCGCCGATCACTGCCGCGCTTTGGGTCTCGCTGAGGGCGAGTACGGCGAGTTGTGACGGGTCGAGAGCAAACGGGAGCGTGTCGGCAGCCGGTGTCAGCTGCCGCACGAACTTCGCCATGCAACAACGGTAGTGCGATGCGCTGACAGAGAACGGCGCAATTCCCGCCCTGGGTTGTGCCGTAACCTGACTGCGTGGACATTCGTATAGGTATTGCCAACAGCCCTCGTGAGATCGCTTTCGAGTCAGCTCAGACCGCCGAGCAAGTGCAGAAAATTGTTGCGGATGCGTTAGAGAACGACGCCAAGTTCGTCACGCTCGAAGATGACAAAGGCAAGATCTACGTCGTGCCTTCGGTTTCGCTCTCGTACATCGAGATCGGCTCAGAGTCTTCCCGCCGGATTGGATTCGTCGCCTGACATGGAACTGCTTATTGTCGTGGTGATCGGCATCGGTGTCGGTCTGGTCGTGCGGTACGTGTTACCGAACCGCGACACACACGGTGCTCTGTTGCTGCCGGCGATCAGTGGCGCAGCAACCTCGATCGTGTGGGTTGGCCTGCTGTGGATCGGGCTGCGTTCTGAAGGCGGCTGGATTTGGGTGGCGAGCCTGCTTGCCGCGTTCATCTCGGCCGTTGTCGCCGGTCTTCTGCTACCTCGACGTCGTGCGGAAGCCGACGCTGCGCTGTTCGTCCAGCTCTCAGGCGGTAAGGCCTAGCACGTCCATCCGCCGCGTGTGCGCGGCGATGAGTTCGGTGAACACCGGCTCGATATTGGCTTCATCTGATTTCGAGTTCGCGGTAAAGCTGAGCGCGGAGCGCGCGACAAGCATCGCGTCACCGATCAGCCGCCTTCCCCACAGTGCTAGCGAAGATGACAATCTCGGATCATCCGCCATCGCTGTTTGAAGCACGGTCACCAGGATCGGCTCGCCGGTCGTGCGTTCGAGGATCGAGGTGATTCTGGCTCGCGGTTCTGGGGCGAGCCCGGCCGCAAGCAACACGAAGAACTCGTCGAGAAATCCTGCCGTGACGTAACTCGTGGTGACTGCCTCGAGCCAGTTCGCCCCGGCGGTCATCCGCTGAAACTCGTCGACCGCGCGCGTGTGCGGTTCCATGAGAGATGCCGCGTCTGAACCGTCTCGCTCGATCTCGGCACACAGGGCTCTGTGCTTGGCGAGCGACAGTTCCGCGGCCTCACCGAGCTCGACTTTCACTGCTGTGGTCGGTGCGATGGCGATGGCGCGACTGAGATTCTCAAAGATCGTCAACTGCGCGTATGCGGCTCGGCCGAGAAACTCCGGCAAATTTGGCGTCAGATCGCCGAGGTCGACTTTCGTCGTCGCTTGGTCACTTGAGCGCAAGCTGAAGCGGGGCAATTCTGCTCTCTTGCGCCGACGCGAGAACCAGTTAGCCACCCGCCAAGCATAGGCGACCCCCAAACCGGGAGCGGCGTAGCAGCGGCGTTGGAGCGCTGTAGCAGCGGCGCGGGAGCGGCGTAGCAAGCGGGGTTGGAGCGGCGTAGAAGCGCTGTCGCGGTGCCATGACAGCCATGACACCGCGCCGTAACGCCCTTCCTGCACAGCCCTGACGAGGATTCAGCTAAACTGGCGGAACGCTCCCCATTTCTGGAGGGAGTACTGCGCCCCAGGTCAAAGCGGGCGTACCTCGCTAGCTGACAGGGCATCACACTGTGAATTTTGCTGAACTTAATATTGATCAAGACATGGTCGAGGCACTCGCGACCAAGGGCATCCTCGAACCGTTTCCGATTCAGGAACAGACCATCCCGATGGGCCTCGCCGGCCAGGACATCATCGGTCAAGCCAAGACCGGAACGGGCAAGACCCTGGGTTTCGGACTGCCATTGCTGCAGTCACTCGGCACGGATCCCGAACCCGGAGTCAAGGCGCTGGTCGTGGTACCGACCCGAGAGTTGTGTATCCAGGTTGCCGAGGATCTTGTGCTCGCGGCATCCAATCGCGCGACAAAGATTGCGGCCATCTATGGCGGCAAGGCCTATGAGGGCCAGGTCGAGGAGCTCAAGGCTGGCGCGCAAGTCGTCGTCGGGACGCCCGGCCGACTGCTCGACCTCGCCAGCCAGCGACTGCTGAGCCTCAAAGACGTCAAGGTCATGGTGCTCGATGAGGCAGACAAGATGCTCGACCTCGGCTTCCTAGCGGACATCGAGAAGCTCTTCGCGCAAACCTCGCCGACGCGGCACACCATGCTCTTCTCGGCGACGATGCCTGGCCCGATCGTCGCGCTGGCACGGCGGTTCATGAACAAGCCGATCCACATTCGCGCGACCGACCCCAACGAGGGGCTTACCCAGGCCAACATCAAGCACATCGTCTACCGCGCCCACTCGCTCGACAAGGACGAAGTGGTCGCCCGAATTCTTCAGGCCGAGGGTCGCGGCAAGACCGTAATCTTCACGCGCACCAAGCGGGCTGCCGCCAAGCTCGTTGAGGAACTCAACGACCGTGGCTTCAACGCCGCCGCTGTGCACGGCGACCTCAACCAAGAGCAGCGCGAACGCGCAATGGCCGCATTCAAGGCAGGCAAGAAAGACATTTTGATTGCTACGGATGTCGCAGCGCGCGGCATCGACGTCAACGACGTCACCCACGTCATCAACCACACCATCCCCGAGGACCACGACACCTACCTGCACCGCGCCGGCCGCACCGGCCGTGCAGGCAAGACCGGCATTGCGGTGACCTTCGTTGACTGGGACGACATGCACAAGTGGTCGCTCATCAACCGCTCACTCGACATGGGGCAGCCAGAGCCGGTCGAGACGTACTCATCGTCGCCGCACCTCTACGCCGATCTCGAGATTCCCGAGGGTGCGAAGGGTCGGCTGAAGAACGCCGGCCCGCCCCGCGTGCGCGAGGCCGCGCCGGCGCAGGGT
>JBGSTT010000233.1:0-11061 GCA_041736385.1 Rhodoglobus sp.
CGTTCTTCCGCGAGGAGTTCGCTGACCACGGACGCCCCTTCGGAGGTCGAGACGGCGGGCAGCGCGCCGCGTCGCGCCAGCAGCCCGAACGACGCGCGGTGACGCCGCCAACACGAAGCTGACGCGAAGCTGACGCGGAGCTGACTCGCGCGTGAAGGCGAGAGACCGCCTTAGTAGCTCGGCGCCGGCACGACACACAGGATCTCGCGGGGAAGTTCGACAGTCACCGGATCTCCCACGCGAACGTCGATGGTCGCGGGCAGCTCCACTTGAATAGTCTCGGCGTCGATGCGCACGGTAGCCCTGCGACGAAGTCCGGTTCGGATAATCGCTCCAACGATACCGCGCAAGCTAGTGCCGGGCGCAGGCACCGGATGCCCCGCCATGACGCCGACCGACTCGTGCCGGAACAGCAGTACCCCTGGGCCATCCGGGACGCTCTCATCCACCGAGATCGATCCGAGGCCCGAATGGTGGATGCCACCGACGGTCCTCCCGCCGATGAAGTTCTCGCCTCCCATGAGTCGCGCCACCGCGATCGACGCTGGCCGGTGATAGAGACGGTCCACGGTGTCGTGCTGCAGCAGTTGCCCGTTCTCGAGGACCGCAATCCGATCCGCGACGGTTGCCGCTTCGTCACGATCGTGGGTAACCAGCACGACAGTTGGCGCCAGCTGCCGTCGGATGTCGGCGAGCAGCTCGTGCATCTCGCTGCGCAGTTCGGTATCGAGCGCACTGAACGGTTCGTCGAGCAGCAGGATTGTGGGCTGCGCGGCGAGCGCGCGCGCCAAGGCAACACGTTGCTCCTGACCACCGGAGAGTGAGCCAACCCGATGACGGCCCATGTCGGCGAGCTGCACCATATCGAGATACGGCAGCGCCCGTTCGCGGGCAATCCGCCACGACCGCCCGGCGGCACGGTCGGCGAATGCGACGTTGTCAACAACCGAGAGGTGAGGGAATAGGAGGGGGCGCTGAAAGACGAGGCCTACCTTGCGTTTCTCGGGAAGCACCGTGGTGATGTCGCGTCCGTTGAGCAGCACCTGCCCGCCGCTGGGGTTCTCCAGGCCCGCAATAATGCGAAGGATGGTGCTTTTGCCTGAACCACTCGGGCCCAGTAGCGCGGTACAGGTGCCCGGCAGCACATCGAGATTGACGCCAAGGAGAGCGGGCGGTTGGCGGTCGACGAAGTGCTTCGTGACCTCGCGGAGGGCGATGGCAGAGGTCATCGGCGTGGTCTCAATCCAGTCTGGGCGAGCACGATCAACAGGGCAACCGGAGGGATCAACGCGGCAATGGACAGCACCGCGACAACCGAGTCATTGCCGACTCCTGCGGCAAGTGAGGCGGTGATGATCGGGATGGTGACAAGCTGACCGCCGCCAACGATGAGCGTCACAATGTAGTCGCTCCAACCGACGAGGAAGGCGAGAAAAGCGGCGCGGGAGAGCGCGGGCGCCATGAGCGGAATCTGAACTCGCCAGAGAACCTGAGCCTGCGACGCCCCGAGCGTGCGCGCCTCCTCCTCGTATCGCATGTCGTGTGCGGCGTAGGCGGCGCGGAGGGTGAAGGTTGTGTACGGAAGCGCGACCACGACGAGCACCATCACGAGCCCGAGCAGCGATGGTACTTGCGCACGCAGCAGGATGACGTTCGTTCCGAGAATCGAGGCGAACGGCGGGATCGCAACCGGGGCGAAGAGCAGCACGGTCAGGAGTCTCGGGAACGGCGCCCAACCGGCGACGAGTGCTCGAGCGGCAACAGCCCCGATCGGTGTGGCGATCGCAGCGACGGCAACGCCAAGAAGTGCTGAGCGTCCGAACGCAGCGACCCCTCCCGCCTCGATCGCCGAATTGAGGCCGTCAGTGCCCCACTCGGCCGGTGTCGGCGAAGGGTATGACCACTGGTTCGCAAAGGCCCACAGCGCCAGCGGCAACAGCGGAAGGGCGAACCATCCGAGCAGCAAGGCGACGAGGCCAACGCGCCCCAGTCGAGAGCCGGTGCGCGATGCCGTCAGAGGTCGGCCGGGATCGCCTGGTAGCCGCCTCGGCGGGATCGCACGTGGGGGCACGAGTTCACGCGTGGTTATCGTCACCGCCACACCGCCATCCGTCGTACTGCGACCGACGCCATTGCCACGGCGGCAAAAGCGAGCGCCACGGTGACGACAGCAATAGCCGCCGACTCGGTCCTCGACGTAAGGCTCACGTCGTTGAACAGTCGAATGGCCATGACTGCGAGTGGCTCAGGGTAGGTGCGGCCGAGCAACCAGGCAACTTCATAGGATCCGAGGGTGTAAATGAAGACGATCGTGGATGCGACGATCAGTGACGGTGCCGCCAACGGGAGGAAGATCATGCGGATGCGTGTGATCCGGCCAGCGCCCAGCAACGCCGCCGGCTCATCGAACTGAGCGACTCGCGTCAAGAGGGTGCCTGCGACGACAAGAGCGACGAATGCAGACTCCTTCCACGCGAAGGCGGCGATAACCGCCACCCACCATGGGCCGCCAACGAGTGGGGGCCACGCGTCAGCATCGATGCCAAGCAGCCGGGGAAGAACCCCTGCGTCTGCGAGCAGCAGCCCGATGGTGGCGGCGCCGATGAGGTGGGGAATGCTGATCGTGACCGCGCCGGCAATGCCGACGAGTCGCCCCAGCCAGCCCCCTGAAACGACGACGAGCGCCGCCGCCGTACCAACCAGCGCCGCTATCACCGTCGACGCCGCCGCAATGGCGAGCGAGACTCCGATAGCCACCGGCAGGTCGTGCGCTGTCGCGGCGTAGGCATCCAGATTGAAGCCCACCGGACCAACCAGAGGCATCAGTCCAACACTTTGTATGACTGCCGAGCCGAGCCCGCCGACAACCACGACAATAACGGGCAAAAGCAGTATGGCGAGCACCGTGCGCGCACCGCTTACGGTGATCATCGAGTGGGAACTCGGGTGCGCCATCCTTCATCCAACGCGGGGACCCATGCCGCAGAAAGCTCCGGATTCGCGTTCCGCGACAGGACGTCGAATGAAGGGACGACAGTTGATTGAGGCAGGTCGGCGAACTGTTGCTGTTCGATCGATGTGAGCCTGCTGAGGTCAAGCACGGTGAACTGTCCCCACGTCGCCGGATTGGCCTTCGCGACTTGCTGTTCGACCGACATGGCGAGGTTGGCGACCACCATTGCGCCCGCTTGGTTGGCCGCATTCGACGGGATGGCGAGGAAGCTCGCATTGCCGAGGGTGCCGTCCGTCAACTCAAGGACTCGGGTTTGGGGCGGGTAAGTACCATCCTCAACAAGCCTGGTCAGAGTTGCCGGCCCGTAGGTGATCGTCATGTCGATCTGGCCATCCGCGTACAGCTTGTTGAGCTGTGTGGAATCAGCCGGGTAGGTGTCACCGCCTCGCCATAAGGACGGCCCGAGCTCCTCGAGAGTTTGATACAGCTCGGCGCTCAAGGCGTCGAAAGCGTCCGTCGAGTACTCGGCAGGCACGTTCTGATACCCGCCGGAAACGCTGTAGAGCACCTGTCGGATGAACGCGGAGCCGGTGAAGTCTGGCGGCGCCGGATAGGTGAATCGGCCCGGGTTCGCCGTCGCCCAGTCGAGGATGCCGCCGACAGTCGTCGGTGGATTCGGCACCACCGCTGCGTTGTATGCGATGCTGAATTGCGCCTTACTCCACGGCGCCTCGCAGCCATCGACAGGAGTGCCGAAGTCGCTGATGAGCAGCGGATCGGTTGGCGACACGTTTGCCATGTTGGGCAGGATTGCCGTCCAGTCGCACAGCCACGCACCGGCCTCCTTGCCGGTGCGGAAGTTGTCTCCGTTCACCCACACCAGGTCGACCGTGCCGTCATCAATTCTCCCGGCCTGCAGTTCCGCAAGAACCCGGTTGAGCGCGTCTTTGGTATCGGTCACCGGGACTCGGTTGAGCGTGACCCCCTCTTCGGCAGCGGCCGGCGCGAGAATCTCGTCGATATATGCGTTGCCCTGCTCGTCGCCCCCGAACATCCACAAGTTAACCGTCTGGCCATCGGCCGCGGTCACGACACTGTCCCAAGTAGCGAACGTGCTGGCCGTTCCTGCCGAGGGGGCCGTGCATCCGGCCAGTGCGATAAGCCCTCCCAATGCAAGCGCGACGGTGAGGTACTCTCGCCAAGGTTGGCGATGTGCGGGAATAGAGGGCATCAGCGTCATGTCCTTTTGGCATTGGCGGGAAAAATTGACGCTATCACTGGACTGGGTGGGTCCTTGGTGCCCCACATCACACAAGCATCGCAATCGGATGCCTACGATTAGCCAAATGCAACCCTCAAACCGCGGCGTGCTCTGGCGGGCTGCGATCTTTGTCGCCCTCGTCATCACAGCTGTGATCGTCGCCTTCACCGTGCCACTTCCCAGCGTTGAAACAATCCAAATGTTGGCGTCCGATGCGGGTTGGTGGGGGGCATTACTCTTTGTTGTCGCATACGGCCTCGTGACGCTGACCCCGATCCCAGCCAGCGTTGTAAGTATCGCTGCCGGTCTCACTTGGGGATTAGGGATCGGTTTTCTGCTGGTCTATAGCGGTGCGCTCTTGGGTGCTGCGATGGCCTTCGTGGTCGGCCGCGCGTTGGGACGTGAGGCCATCGAGCGATTCACCGGTGCTCGAGTTGCGCGTGTTGATGAAGTGCTTCGTCGCAGAGGTCTTGCAACGCTGATCGTGGTGCGGCTGCTCCCGATCTTGCCGTTCAGCGTCATCAACTACACGGCGGGGCTGACCGCGGTGCGCCCTCGGGACTATGCCATCGGTACGATGGTCGGCATCGTGCCTGGGACACTTGCCTATGTCGCCGTCGGCGCTTTCGGCACGACGCTCGGGTGGCCCTTCTTTCTTGCGGTAGGCGCGTTAGCCGTTTTGTCGATCGCGGGCGTGATTTACATCGTGGTCTCGCGTCGCAGACAGCGACGCCTTATTGGTAGCGAAAGCCCCGCAGAACGCGAACCACTCGAGTGATCGATGCACAGGTGCGCCGGCTCTTGGAGCGGCCCCTCTCGGTGGCGGCGCGGGTTCTTGACGTGCCGTGGGTGAGCCCGGACCGGCTGACCCTAGCGGGCCTCATTATCGGGGTGGCGAGCGCCGGGCTTGCCGCGGCGCAGTGGTGGGGGCTCGCGCTAGCGGCATGGTTCGTCTCGCGCGCGCTTGACGGACTCGACGGAGCGCTGGCGCGTCACAGGCGCGCGCGCAATCCTGAGGCCGAGACAAGTGAAGCTGGCGGCTTCCTCGACATCACGGCGGACTTCGTGGTCTACGGAACAACGGTGGCGGGTGTCGCTGTCGGCGTCACGGCCCAATTCGGAGCTCCGTGGTGGCCTTTCCTTGCGGTACTTCTCACTTACTACATCAACGGGGCGACATTTCTGGCGTTCTCCTCGATCGCCGAGAAAACGGGCCGCCAGATCGACGACGGCCGGTCGTTCTCCTTCTTCGGTCGGGTGGCCGAAGGCGGCGAGACGTTCCTCGTCCACGCGCTGTGGCTGATCCTGCCCGCGTTTGCCTGGCAGATCGCGATCGGCTGGGCTGTGGTGGTCGCCCTCAGTGCAATGCAGCGGATGATCGCCGGGTATCGGTTGCTGCGCTGAGCGCATGCCACCGGCTGGCGCGATGATCCTGCGCGCGACATCCCCGAGATGGGCTGATGTCAGCCGGTTGTCGGATCGAGCACGACGCCCGCTTCTTTATTCTGTACCGCCCAACTGAACCACATCTCGAAATAGAAGGGAACCGAGCCCCCCTGAGCGTTACGCACCACGAGTTCGCCGTCGGTAACGCGAAGACTCACCGTCTCGCCGTCGACCTCGCGTTCGAGCGACCCCGCTTCGCGTAGCGCAAGCCACGGCACGGCCACACGTTGCTCGTTGATGAGAAAGGCGACCATGATCAGCTTCGCTGCGTAGCGCTCATCGAGAGTCGACGGGGCGAACAAGAAGCGGTCATTCTCGTTGTAGTCGCCATAGGGGTTGCGTTCGTAGTCGCGAGCAAAGCCGGTGTCAGCGCTCAGGACGCGAGCATCGGAATACGTTTCGCGCACGTCTCCGAGTGATCGGAGCTGGAACGGATACAACGGCAGCTCGGTTCCGACGAACTCTCCAGCAAGCGCCCGCCCGGTGCTCTGTTGCCACAGCCCCTCAGTCGCCCGGTCGAACATGACCATATTGCTATCGATGAGTCCGCCGCTGACCCCAAACGTCGTCGCGATCCCGTTTGGCAAGGTGCGTTCGAACACGATCGCGCTGCCACACAGTGGGCAGAAGGTCACTGCAACCGGTACACCGTTGACCGTGTCGTTGACGATCTCGTGCCAGATGAGCACGTTGTACGGATAGACGCGCACGCCGCTGGAACCGTCGTCGAGCACAATGGTCTGCACCTCGTCACCCCATTCCACCTCGGCAAGCGGCACGAACGTCGGGTCATCAATGGCGGGGATGCCGTCTCGCGGCGGTCCACCAGATTGCGCCTGAAAGATGGCTGGGTCGGCCGACTGCCAGTCGATCTCGGTGAATTGTTGAGCCAGAAAACCCGGCGGTTCGGTCTGCCCACCGCCATCGATTCGCACGGGCTCTGGCTCGTCCACCCCGGTGTCAACCTGATCGAGGATGCCCTGCTCAAGCACGACCGCACCCAAGATGCCCCGCTCGACCAACCACGCCTCAACATCTTTGACCACGCCGGTTGCAATGAGCAGCCCAACGACGATGAGCAGTCCGCCAAGCCCCCGACGAAAGACCCCCTTCGGGTCGACTGCCCACTTCATGCGCCGTGTGACCGACTGCCCACCGAGCGCGATCAGGAGCATCACCGCGCTCAGTCCAACCGTGTAAGCGAGCAAATTGGCAAACCCCACCGCGAAGCTCGTCGGCAGCACTGCGGCCAAGATAAGCCCGTAGGTCGGGCTGCAACTGGTGAAGATCGGCCCGAGCGAGAGGCCAAGCAGCAGTGAACGCGCTGTACCAGTCCGGTTGGCCGAAGAGTCGATGAGCTCGCCCGTTGCCCGGTTGAATCCGGTGGCGGTCGAGATTCGCTCCCACAGCACCGGAAACGCCAGAGTAGCGCCGATGAACACCACGAGCGAGCCAGAGACGATGAGCCACACGTTCGTCGGCACGCCAAGCAACGCGCTTGCTCCGCGGATTAACAGCGTGAAGGCGATCACTGACACGGCGAGGCTCGCGATGATGAGGTAGGCGCTGCGACGACCAGACTCGGCGGCCGAGCCAGCCAGAATGACCGGCAGCAGCGGCAGCACGCACGGCGAGAGTACCGTGAGCACGCCCGCTAGCAGCGACAGCGGCAGCAGTTCCACGACTGGGGCTTAGACCGTGACGATGGTGCCGAGAACGTCATCGAGCGTGCGAGAGAGCTCCCAACGCGCAATGCCCTCCCCCGCCCGATCGACTTGCACGAGGGTGTGCTGGGTGACCACGCCGTACTGTTGCTTCAGCTCCGTCGAGTCATCGAAATCGACGAGCAGAATACGCACGTCGTCGGGAATGCTCTGCTGGTTGGCCGCGATATCGTCACGCAGTATCTTGCAGGTTGAACACCATACGGCGCTGAAGAACAGTACGACAGTGTCGTCGGGGCCAGCCTCGGCGAGCGCCTGCTCACTGTATGGCTGATACCGCTCAGAGAACCCGGCCGTCTCGGCGTTCGCTGACGGCGGCGAACTCGGCGCGGTAAGGCGTGGGACCACCGCAATCGCTACAGCGACCGCCACAATCACGACGATGATGCCGACAACAAGCTTCTTCATGCGTTCCGCCTCCCACCAACGGTGAACTGGTTTTGGCAATCATAAGGAAGGTGACCTAGCCCATTCGGTGTGCTGGCACACACTATCGAAGCCCTGCCAGCGTCTTTGCAGGTCACGTCACCAATACAGATCTGAGCTTGCGCAACAGCGCAATGGCCGCGGCGATCGCGCCTTTGCCAAGCCGGTAGCGCACATCGACGACAGCAGCATTCCACAGCGGGTCATTGTAGGTCGGGTATGGATGGATGGTGCTGGCCAGGCTGCTGGTCGTCAGCTTGGTTTTCACCGCCAGAGCGAGTTCCCCGACCGTCTCGCCTGCGCGGGGTCCGACGATAGTTCCGCCGAGAATGCGCCCGCGCTCGTCGACGACGATCTGCGTGAACCCCGCGGTGTTCGATTCTGTGATCGCCCGATCCGAGTGATCGTGATGTTGGGTGATGACACGCTGACGGCTCGGTTCCGCAGCCGAAGCCTGAATACCTACGGCAGCAACTTCTGGCGAGGTGAACGTCACGCGAGGAATCACTCTGGTCTCTGCCTTGCGGCGCAACCCCAAGATGGCGTTGGTTGACGCGACGCTACCGTTGACCCCAGCAGTGTGCGTGAACTGCGGCATCCCGGTGATGTCGCCGGCGGCCCAGATTCGCTTGTTGCTGGTTCTCAGGCTCTTGTCGACCTTCACGAATCCGGCTGCATCGATGATGATCCCGGCCGCCGCGAGGTTGAGCTCTGCGGTGCTCGGCCGCCGTCCGAGCGCGGCGAGAAGCCGATCGAACGGGAGCGTTCTCCCGTCGTCGAGGGTGACGATGCCCGAAACGGTGTCGGAAGACGTCACAGCGACCGCGCTGCATCCGGTGAGAATGGTTACGCCGTCAGCCACCAGCGCCTCGTGAACAATACGGGCGGCAGCCGATTCCTCTTTGGGCAGGATGCGCGGCCCACGGTGCACGATTGTGACGCGCGAGCCGAGCCGAGCCATTGCCTGCCCGAGTTCACACCCGATTGCGCCACCGCCGAGTATGACAAGCTGCGCCGGGAGATCCCGCAGCTCCCAGAATGATTCGCTGGTGAGAATGTGCATCCCCGTTGAACCGGCGAGGTGCGGCTGGATTGGGCTGGTTCCAGTGGCTATGACGGCCTGTTTGAACTGGATCTCCGCTCCGTTGAGCGTCAGCGAGCGCGAGGAAGAAAACCGAGCGGAGCCTTGAGCTGCCGAGATTCCTTCGGACTCCAAAGCTTCTCGGGAGTCGACCGGCGCGATCGTTTGGATCGCAACGTGCACCAAATCCATCGTCGCTGCAAACGCCTTCTCTTGTGGCGGGCTCAGCGACGCTTTGTGCGCTGCCGAAATGAGTGCTTTTGAGGGAACGCACCCTCTCCAGAGGCAATCACCGCCGAGCCGATCCTTCTCGATGAGCAACACGCGCGCGCCGAAACCCGCCGCCGTCTTGCTTGCGACGAGACCAGCGCTTCCGCCACCGATAACGACCAAGTCCCACATCGTTTCGTCCGTCATCTTCGCCTCTCAAGAGCGCAGATCCCGTGCCTGCGCCGACCATGTCTATCAGCGGTTACTGAGGCAGTTCGGTGACCACGCACACAGAGCAGCTCGTACCGTTCGTCATAGTCTTCGGGAATGAGTTTCTGCATCCGCCGTCCTATCATCCCCTGGCCTCAATGAACGGAAGCTACGAACGTGGCGCATGGGTCTACGACGCTGTTTCGGCAGAGCGGCAGGTGTACCGTCGTGGTCGAGTTGCTGGTATCGACATTCTGGGGCTGGTCGAGGGCGATACGGTGCTCGATGTCGGGTGCGGTACTGGTCTGAACTTTCCACTGCTCGTTGACGCGGTAGGTGCAACAGGACGCGTGATCGGTCTCGACCGATCACCGGCAATGCTGCACATGGCCCAACGCCGAATCCACTCGAACGACTGGGCGAACGTGACCGTTGTGCAGGCCGACGCGACCCAGTTCTCCGCTGTCGATCTCGGGATTGATCAGGTGGATGCGGCGTTCGCGACCTACTCACTCAGCTTGATGAGTGACTGGCGGGCAGCATGGGAGCGCGTGCATGAGGTACTTCGTCCAGGCGGCCGCGCCGGGATCGTTGACATGCAACTGCCGACAGGTCGCGCAGCCGTCTTTGGACCGCTCGCGCGGCTGGCGTGCTGGATGGGCGGGTCTAACATTCGTGCTCGTCCATGGGTCTCGTTGCGAGAGAAGGGCCGCGACCTGACTGAAGTCACCGTTCGCGGCGGCCACATTGTCGCCGCCGCCGCTACGATCCCCTAGCCCTCCTCGGCGCCGTTACTATGAGAATCCTCAGGGACTGTCGATGATGATTGAACAGTGCGCCACACAAGTGATGTCGGCACCCCCCGGTGACCGGCGCCCATGGGCACCTGTTTCCCGGGAGACCAACCCATTGCAAGCGAACGCCGCGGAACCCTTTAGCTGCCTGAGCGCAGTCGAGCTGTTCGCCGACCTGTCGGCAGACGAGATTGCCGCGTTCGACCGCACAGCACAGGCACGAACCTTTCGAAACGGCGAGCTGGTGTTCAGCCAGAGCCAGCCAGTCACGGCGCTGTTTATGCTCAAGAAGGGTCGGGTGCGCATCTTTCGCGTCACGGAAGATGGCAAAGCCTTGACGATGGCAATCCTTGAGCCTGGAGCAGTGTTCGGCGAAATGATGCTTATCGGTCAGCGCATGTACGACAACTACGCCGAAGCAATCGAGGAAACCCAGATTTGCGAGCTCAGCGTGCGCGATGTGGAACGCCACATGCTGTCAGACCCACGGATCGCAATCCGCGTCTCGCGGCACTTGGGTGAACAAGTCGCACGCTTAGAAGAACGTCTCACTGACTTAGCCCTCCGGCCGCTCATCGCTCGCGTCGCAAGCACCCTCGTGCGCCTGACTGAATCACAGCACGCGTCACTGTTGGGCCACGTGACGGTGCGGCTGACCCACGATCAGCTGGCTGGCCTCCTCGGAGCTACTAGAGAGTCCACCAGCAAGACAATGGCCGAGCTCGCTTCACGCGGCCTTGTGCGGCAAGCGCGGGGTCGAATCGTCGTCCTCAATGTCGGCGGCCTCGCGATCCTGTCGAAACAGCTGGGGTAAACGAGTGTGCGCCCGTGGGTGAAGCCAAGGCTCATCCAGTGCTCATTGGAGTTCTCTGGTCGCTGGGCTTCGCTACCCTCTGGGCAACTCTGGCGGCGCTAAACCCGACCACGAACTACCACCTGTCGCCGCTCATTGTGGC
>JBGSTT010000278.1:0-3029 GCA_041736385.1 Rhodoglobus sp.
ACGGGAACAGTCCACCAAAATGTGTTGAGCGGGCTCGGTGCGACCGCCACGGTGATGGCAAGTTCCCGGCCGATCAAATAGATCGCGATACCGGGTATCCCAACCACCAGAGCTAGTCCGAGCCCGGAAAGTGTGTCGCGCGCGGGCCGTGTGAAGTCGATGCCGAGTCTGCCAAGGTGTGGCCGAGTGGTCTGCCAAAGCAGAAAACCCACGAGCGCTACGGGTACCAGATCAAAGAAAATCCCCATGAGTTGGTAGATCAGGTCGAACGTTGGCCGCGGGCTCAGCGCGGTGTTCAGGCTGGCGGTTTGATCGGAAAGCGGTATGTCGCGAGTGAGTCGATTGACGATCGATACAACCGAATAGGCGGCGGATGCCCCGAGCGAGAGCCCGAGCACGATGAGCACTTCCGCTCCAAGACGTCGCGGACTTGGCGGCAGCTCGGTGGCGCCCGTCACTGCCGCGGTTTGCCGTTCGGTGCAGAAGCGTCTCTCGAGGCATTCGCCCCGCCAGTGGACGGCATCGCGCACGCGGCCGTGCCGCCCGGCAGGCGGTGCCGATTCTTTGACACCACGAGGTAGCCGAGCGCCGCCGCCCACGAAAACGGCGGCGTCGCGATGAGGTTGCCGGCAAAGCGCAGTCCGAAACTCGGTTGCATCCGTAACAGCGCAGAGAACGCCAAGTGCCCGGCATAGTGGTGACGTGGGCTCACCACCCAGGCGTACTGTTCGACGTCGTCGAGGGTCAGCGCATAGTCTTCGAGTTCGATCCACTGCCACGGGATCGCACGCGGAAACCGCGGCAAGGCCTTCGCCAGGCGGTCGATCCACGTTGTGCAGAACGCACAGTCTCCGTCGAAAATGAGGAGCGTGCGCTGGGAGGGTTTCGACAAAGCTGTTCCGGCCACGGTTCAATGCTACGCCGATCAACGCGCCAGTTCGGGGTATCCAGTGCTCTCGGACGCAATAATCTTGCGCGACGCGCGCGTTCTACGACCGGACGCCGCGTCGAACGCTGAAAACGCAAGAATGCGTTACCACTGTGTAACGTTTACCGTCACAGTTAGGCCCGCGGTCTAGCCCCCTTTAGGGTGACAATTACCAAGCGGCCCGGAGTTCAATCAGTTCTCCGGTGTTCGCTCATCTTGCACAGGAGGAAAATTGAAGATCAGACGAATCGCGGCAGCAGCTGCCACGGTCGCCGCCGGTGCTCTCATCCTCTCGGGCTGCGCAGCGCCGCAGTCGGAGATCGTTGAGGGTTCATCGCTGTCGGTGGCATGGAACCAGCCGTTCTACTCGTACAACCAGAACACATCGTTCGGGAATGCGACCGCCAATGCGAACATCATTTACTCAACCAACTCGGGATTCAACTACTACAACAACGTCCCTGAGCTCGTGAAGGATGAGTCCTTCGGCTCGTACGAGAAGATCTCGGACGACCCCTTGGTCGTCAAGTACACGATCGCCGACGGCGTGAAGTGGTCAGACGGCACCGCGGTCGACGCTGCTGACATGTTGCTCCAGTGGGCCTCTCTCTCGGGTGCCGAGAACACTCCGGACTTCGATCCGGGCGAGTTCACCGACCCGGACACGGGCGCGTTCACCCCAGACTTCCCAACGGACATCGTGTTCTTCGACTCCGGTTCTGACCCCACAACGGGCCTCGGTCTGGTTTCCACTTTGCCAGAGGTGAGCGACGACAAGAAGTCGATCACCCTCACCTACGATGCACCATTCGTCGACTGGGAACTCGCGTTCACGTCGGCAGGCCTCCCGGCGCACGTCGTCGCTGGCAAGGCTCTCGGCATCGATGACCCGCAGCAGGCGAAGGATGCCCTGATCACCGCGATCACGGATGCTGACGCCGCTTCACTGGCCACGGTGTCCAACTTCTGGAACTCTGGCTTCAACTTCACCGAAATGCCAGCGGACACTGACCTTGTCATCGGTAACGGGCCGTACACGATTACCGACTTCGTCGCGGACCAGTTCGTGACGATGACGGCGAACCCGGAGTACACCGGAGCCAACAAGCCCAAGGTCGCGGAGATCACCGTTCGGTTCATCACCGACCCGCTCGCCGCAGTACAGGCTCTGCAGAATGGTGAAGTCCAGGTCATCTCGCCGCAGGCGACCGCTGACGTTGCCACAGCCCTTGCTGACCTTGACGTAACGGTTGTTGGGGGAGTGGAGGGTGCCTACGAGCACATCGACCTCCAGTTCGACCAGTCGAAGAGCGGTCACTTCAACAATCCCCTCATTCGTGAGGCCTTCATGAAGGTCATCCCGCGTCAGGAGATCGTTGACAAGCTCATCAAGCCGCTGCAGCCAGAAGCTGAGGTTCGCAACTCGCAGGTGTTCCTTCCGGGCTCCGAGGGCTACGACGATTCCGTCGCAGCGAACGGCTCTGCTGATTTCGCCGAGGTCGACATTGAGGGTGCCAAGGCGCTTCTCGCCGAGGCTGGCGTCGTCAACCCTGAGGTCTGCATGCTCTTCTCGTCGACGAACCCTCGTCGTGCGAACGAGTTCCTGCTGATTCAGCAGTCCGGTGCGCTCGCTGGCTTCAACGTCACCGACTGCTCAAGCCCAGACTGGGGCGGACTCCTGGGAACGCCGGGTGCATACGACGCTTCGCTCTTCGCTTGGCAGTCGACGAGCCTTGGCGTGACCAATGGCCCGCCTCCCACCTTCAACTCGAAGGGAATCAACAACCTCAACTTCTACAACAACCCAGAAATGGACAAGTTGACGGACCAGTTGGGCAAGGAGTTCGACCCAGCAACGCAGATTGATCTTCAGAAGCAGATCGACAAGCTCCTGTGGGATGACTTCTACGGAGTCACGATCTTCCAGTTCCCGTCAGTCACAGCGTTCGACCAGAACGCCATTGCCGGGGTCGCGCCGTCGCCCCTGTCGCCGACGATCTTCTGGAACGTCTGGGAGTGGACACCCGTCGTCGCGGCCCCATAATCAGGAACACCCTGATTGTCGTAACTGACAGGTAGCACCATCCCAGGGCGCGGGGGG
>JBGSTT010000019.1:0-5187 GCA_041736385.1 Rhodoglobus sp.
CGGTCGCCCTCGAGTCGTCACCGCACGGCGCCGGACGCGAATACTCGCGCTCGGCGGCGCGCAAGACGTTCTCGGCGGATGACCTCCGCACCGCCATGGCCGGCATCGAGTACCGCGACACCGACGCCTTCATCGACGAGATCCCCGCGACCTACAAGCCGATCAACCAAGTGATGGCGGACGCCGCCGACCTGGTCACGGTGCGGCACACGCTGCGCCAGCTGGTGAATGTGAAGGGGGACTAATGGATGCCCGTCCGCTGCGCTTCGGCGCGGCGGGCGGGCACGCGGACCCGGGGACACAACCTGGACTTCGCGGTTGAGGGGGATGCCGCGGGATTTACGGCGGGAGATGGACCGACGAGATTCGCCTTCTTGAATGCATCGCGGCAGGATCTGAGGGTGATCCATGTTGTTGCCGCTGTGATTCGCGATGGCGAGGAGTTCTTGGGCTGCCGCAGAAACCATGACCGTGGCGGCCTTTGGGAGTTTCCCGGGGGTAAGGTCGAGATCGGCGAGACGTCCCACGCGGCGCTCATTCGCGAGATCATGGAAGAACTCTCCGTCTCGATTTTTCCAGGCGCCACGCTTACCACGGTCGATGAAGCCACGGCGGGGTTCAGGATTGAGTTCATCCATGCCGAGCTCCGCGCGAAGCGACCCACGACCAGCACCGACCACGACGAATTGAGATGGCTAGAAGCAGGTCAGTTGGAGACAATCGACTGGGCAGACGCTGATCGCCGCGCGGTCGAGTTCCTAGTTCGGATCGACAACAGCGAAACCGTCATCCCGCCGGTAAGACAAGAGGATACCCAGAGAGTCAACGAGATCAACCAAGTCCTGCGCCGGGCGACCAGGAAGAAGTACCAGCGGCATAGCCTCGAGTGACACGCTTCGCGCGAGATGCGCGTAGTCGAGCACCTGACCGATTGCCGTCCTGACGTACTCTCGCCCGCTCGACCGCTTCGCCTCCACGATCCACGGCTTGCTGGGAACATAAAGGTCAGGCTCGACCCATGAGCTCCCAACCGGCAATCGCAGGAGCTTCGGCTCATGCCCTGTCCCAGCGAGCCATGTCCCAAAATCACTCTGCAACTGGAACTCGGCCCGAGTCACGATCCGCTCGCTAAGGGAGACCTGCTCCGGAGCCGCGATGACAAGGTCCGAAACCTCCGGGGGTCTCCACGCGCCGATCCATAAAGAGTTGTCCTCTGCGCCATAGGGCGGCAGATAGCCAACGTCAGCGTTCAGAGGGACCAGGTTGAAGATGATGCCCTTGCGAGGCAGGTCATCGAGGTCGGGGATGGTTTGAATTGAATAGGTCGGGCTCCCCGTTGTGAACGACCCGACATAGGTCGCCCTTGGCCCGTGGGTGACAAACAAGCGGATCGTTTTTTCGCGCTCTGCTGAATCACGAATTGCGAGGTTGCCGCGAACGAACCTCTGGTCGCCCCGCCGACCTTCCCCCGTGTACGCGAACGTGCCGTCGCCGCGAAGCCCTTCGAACCGGTCATAGCCGTAACGACGACCCTTGACCGGGTCGGTGAAAATCAGGATCTCCGGGGCGAGTCGAGGGGTCGAAATGCCGCCCTGCTCTTGTCCTGCATACCGGTCGTGGAGTGCCCTTCGTCGGACCGTGTCGCCAATCTCGAGCGGCCATTCGAGCGCGTCCGCCAGCCGCTCGAGAGAGTCGACGATCGTTCGATATTGCTCGTCACTGAGGTCCCAGCGGGAAACTCCATCCAGTAGCACACCGTGCGTCCCACGCAGTACCTCCCGAACCCGCTTTTGAGAGCGCCCGGTTGCGAGCGCGAGGTCCGCGAGAGTGAACTGTGCCACACGTGGACACTAGTCCAATTCGAGCATTCCGCGCGTTGCCCAGGGAGATCGGTGACCCCTGAGACCGCGCCATCGACATGACGCCACTCCTGATCAGGGACTTCGGAAGTTGACAGTTGTGCGGGAGGTCTCGGCACGCCAGACCCGCGACGGCGCTACTTCTTGGCGCCCTGAGCGCCAACCGCCGCAGCACCTGCGGCCGCGGCATCCGGGTCAACGTAGACGCCGGGCCCGACCGGGGCGAGGGACTCGTCAAGCTCGTAGACCAGCGGGATGCCCGTGGGGATGTTGAGCTCAGCGATTTCGTCGTCGCTGACGCGGCAAGGTGCTTGAGGAGGGCGCGCAGCGAGTTGCCGTGCGCGGTGACCAGCACCGTCTTGCCTGCGTCGAGGTCGACGGTGATGCCGCTGAACCAGTTGGGATCGCCTCAGACACAACTAGACGTTGAAGCGACTTCTCCCCAGATTCTTGCCCTCCACTAAGGTGGTGGCTTCCGCCGCCGCACGCTGGCGGCATGACCTCTCAATCGCGCATCCAATCCGACGCCGAGTTTCTCGGCATGATCCCGGAACTGGCCGGCTACACCTCGACGAACAGCCTCGTGTGCATCGCCATGAGCGGGCTTGAGAGCTACGTGCCCTTTCGCCTCGACCTTCCCGCCGGTAAGCGCACGTCGGACGCGCGACCGTTCGCGTCGGAGGTGATCGGCATCCTCAGCGGCATCCGCGACATCGACCGCGTCGCGATCGTGATCTACACCGACGAGACCTTCGCGGCGCACCGCGGGGTTCCGAGGCTCGGCTTCATTCGCGCCATTGCTGAGCGAGTGCACCAGCAGGGGTTCTGCTTCTCCGGACTTTTCTGCGTCGCCTCCGACGGCTGGGCAGACTGCTTCGACGATGACTGGCCGCGGCAGGGGCGCCCACTCAGCGAGATCCCGCCGCCGTCGGTGGGGCTCCCCCGCGCGGAGCAGGTCGAGCTGCACGGGTGGACGCGCTCATGAGTATTACTGCTGGCGATAAGACTACTCTCGGGTCTATGCGGATTACCTCGAAAGGACAGGTCACAATCCCCCAGCGCCTCCGCGAGCGATACGGGCTCATGCCCGAGACCGAGGTGGAGTTCGTCGAGGTGGACGGTGAGGTTGTGTTGCGCCGGGCGGGGGCGCAGAGTGCCGACCGCGCGCAGCAGATCGTCGACAAGATGGTGGGTGCCGGACAGGGGACGATGACCACCGACGAGATCATTGCGATGATGCGCGGCTATGACTCCTGAGGTCCGTGTTGGCGATGCTTTTCTGATCGACTCGAACGTACTGATCGATATTCTTGTCGCGGACACCGATTGGCTCGACTGGTCGCGGCAGGTTCTGGCCACATGCCTCCGAACGGGACCGGTGCATATCAACCCCGTCATCTACGCCGAGATCGGCGCACGGTTCGCCGATCCCCGTGAGCTTGACGAGTTCGTACCACCCTCGTCGTTCAAGCGGTCGGCCCTCCCATACTCCGCGGCGTTTCTCGCGGGACGGGCCCATCAGGCCTACCGTCTCCGCGGCGGCGTGCGACTCGCCACCCTTCCCGACTTCTTCATCGGTGCGCACGCCCTCGTCTCTGGGCTCACGATTGTGACTCGGGATGCCCGCCGCTATCGCGACGCGTTCCCGCGGGTGCGCGTGGTTGCGCCGTAGGACTCTGGGTCTCGATACGCCGCTGAACGGCTATTCGACCGGCGGGGTCCTACGCGGCTACTCCCCCGCTAAGGGCCGGTCGTCTCGCTCCGCGCAGATCACGTTGAGTGACCAAAGCCAATTGCCCGCGCTCAGTAAGTTCGGCGGATGACTGAGTTATCGGCTTGATTTTTGTATTACCATAATGATCTAGCAATTCACGCTTCGGCGCCTAGTAATCGTTCTTGGCGACGGGCAACAGGTCGTCATCCACGCCATGCCCGCGCGGCGAAAGTTTCTTGCATTACTGAAAGGAAATACATGACTCACGTCACGATCGACGGAGTGCCTATTGAAGGCGCCACCGTAGGTGGCGTTCCGGTCACCGACGCCATGGTTCAAGAGTGGGCGGACGAAGCCGAGCGCGGGTACGACATCTCGCGCCTAAAACCTCGTGGACGACCGAGGATGGGCAACGAGCCAGCGAAAGTCACTACCCTACGGCTGGAGCCCAGTCTCGACGCCGCCCTCAACGAACGCGTCGCCAAGGAAGGCAGCTCGCGCAGCGAAGTCATTCGCGCCGCCCTTCGGGCTTGGCTTGAGAGCGCTTAGGTCTTCATACGCCGCGGCGCGACTACTCGACCGGCGGGGTGCTCACTCGATCCACCGCGAGGCCACTCGAGGCAGCCTCGAGGCGCGCGTCGTTGGTCCAGAAAGCGTCGCATCCATTGAGTTGGGCAGCAGCCAGGTGGAGGGCATCCGCGGTTCGCAGGGAATGGCGCGCTCGCAACTCCGCCGCGCGAAGAAACTCGGGAAGCCCGAGCGACAGCATCTCGCAGCGAGCGAAGACCTGGGTGAACTGGTCACGCAGCGCAAGGTTCGTGTGCTTGAGCGGCCCCACCAGGCATTCGAGGACCACGAGCGGAGAGATCGCCACCGTGGTGCGCGGGTCATTGAGGCGCTGCCTGACGGCATCCCCGCGACTGCCCTGATCCTCCACGGCATAGATGAGCATGCAGCTATCGAGGTAGATCAGTCCCATGCTTCACGCTCGAGCGCGATCTGCTCGTCCAACTCATCCGGCGTTCTCGCTGCGCCACTGGGTAGCGGATGCGCTTGAAGCCACGCGATCAATTCGGCGCCCGTGCTTCTCGCGTCATCCTCGATCGGCACAAGGCGCACGACTGGGCGTCCGCGTTTAGCGATGACGACATCCTCGCCGTTGGTTGCCGCGGTGATCAGTTGGGAGAGGCGATTTCGCGCATCAAGGATGTTTACGGGCTCCACCTGGTTCCCCTCAAGCTGGCGTTGTTTATGGCTAGGTCGAGTGTACATCGACGAAGTCTGGCACGCACGCGAACTGGGGTGCCCCAGTTTCTCCACACCCTGTCCGCGGAGGTCCCGCAGCTGTTCGCCTGGAGGCGCCGCGCCCGAGCGGAGTTGGAGTCGGCGAGAGAGCGCGCGATCTCGAATGCGCTCGTCGCGGCATCCTCGCGCCGGGTATCGACCGCAATCAGCTGACGGCCCGCGCTGCGGAGCACTCGAGCGAGCGTGTCGAAAGTCGGCGACTGGCGTCCCGCCTCGATCAGGGAGATCTGGGCCTGGGACTGGGATGACCGTGCACGCGCTGCGAGGGCGCTCTGGTCGTGGCGGGCGGCCGCCCGCGATTCCTCCACA
>JBGSTT010000028.1:0-10014 GCA_041736385.1 Rhodoglobus sp.
GATCTCCGCCGTCGAGTCGCCGAGCACGAGCAGGCGCAGCGGGTCGGGCCCGGCGACGGTACCGAACCATGGCCTCGCGGCATCCGGCAATCGGGGCGTCTCACGCCGGAGCCGTCGAGCCTGAGCGATGAGTAGTGGGGCGCTTGGCACCGCCGCAAGTCGCGTCAATCTCGGTGCATTCGCCACGAATCAACTCTAGGCTCGGTGGCATGGACACGACCGGCCTTGATGCCTTTCTTGATGACCAGGATTTCTCCGGGGTTGTGCTGATCGCGAGAGGCAAGTCGACCGTCTACGAAGCCGCGACCGGACTCGCGACGCAGCGCTGGGGCATCAAGAACACAATGGATACGCGCTTCGACGTCGCCTCGATTACCAAGCTCTTCACGAGCGTCGCGGTGCTCGACCTGGTCGGCAAGGGCGAGCTCGATCTCGAGACCTCGATCCACCATTACGTCGACCTCGAGGGCACGACCATCAGCCCGGAGGTCAACTTGCTTCACCTGCTCACGCACACGAGCGGCATTGCGGATGACGCCGACGAGGAGGCTGGCGAGAACTACGCCGACCTCTTCATCGACAAGCCCAACTATTCGATCATGGAGACGAAGGACTTCTTGCCGCAGTTTGCGCACAAGGAGCCGCTTGCGGCGCCCGGCGTGCAGTGCCGGTACTGCAATGTCGGCTACATTCTGGCGGGCCTCGCGATCGAGAAGGTCACTGGCCGCAGCTACCGCCAGTACGTCTTCGATGAGGTGCTGACCAGGGCCGGGATGCTCGACTCCGGGTTCTACGACCGACGGGATGCCGCGCCTCGCGTTGCAGAGGGCTGGGACCTTATCGACGGCGTCTGGGTCGAGAACATCTACAGCTATCCGCCGATCGGCAGCCCGGATGGTGGCGCGCACGTCACGGCTGCCGACCTCGTGCACTTCATCCAAGCGGTGCGGAACGGCGAGCTGTTGAACCCCGAGTACACCGAGGAGTTCTTCACGCCGCAGGTCGAGCACGATGAGGAGACCTGGTATGGCTTCGGCCTCGAGTTCGACATGAACGAGGATGGCAGCGTGCGCTCCTATTACAAAGAGGGCATCAACAACGGCGCCTCAGCAATCGTGAGGCACTACTTGGAAGACGGGCTCGACATCGCCGTGCTCTCGAACTCGGAGGAGGGCGCCTGGCCGGTGATCCGCGAGCTCGACGAGCGCCTCGGCGGTTGAGCTGCCCGGTGATCGAGCGAAGCCGAGATCAGCGGGCGGGATCTCGGCTTCGCTCGATCACCGTTTAGGCACGATCTGCGGAACGCTAACCGAGGGCCCGCACTCGGATCGCGTTGGCCCACGGATCGTCGAAGCTGACGGTCTGCCCGTCGTCGCGGGTCTGGAGGCCGAAGTGTCGCATCCGCTCGCCGAGGGCACCGAGTTCGTCGGCGGTCGGTACCTCGATGTCGACCCGGGCGAGACCGAGCGCGGGACCGCGGCGACCGGTGCCAGCGGAGTTCCAGGTGTTCATCGCCATGTGGTGGTGGTACCCACCGGCGCTCACGAAGAGGGCTTGCGGCCCGTAGGCGGCGGTCTCCTCGAAGCCGAGTTGACCGACATAAAATTCGCGAGCGCTCGGGATGTCGCCGACCTGCAAGTGCACATGCCCGACGCGAGCATCACCCAGCACGGGGTCGACGCTGCCAGCCTCGGTGAGGTGCTCCTGAAGGAAGGCATTCGGGTCGAGGTACAGCGTCTTCATCTCGATGCTGCCGTGCACCCAGCTCCACGCGCTGCGCTCACGATCCCAGTACAGCTCGACGCCGTTGCCTTCCGGGTCGGTGAAGTAGAAGGCCTTGCTGACGAGGTGGTCTGAGCTGCCGGTGAAGGTGTTCGGATGCTGCCGCGCGACCGAGTAGACGGCTGCCGCGAGCGCCGCCTCGCTGTCGAACAGGATGGCAGTATGGAAGAGGCCGGCATCGCGCGGCGAGGCCTGCTTCAGCTCCGGGGCGTGCTCGAGAATCACGATCGGGGTGGCGCCGCGGCCGAGCGTCAGTCGCGAACCGGCTTCCTCGAGCAGGGTGAGGCCGACGGCGTCGCGGTAGTAGCGGGTCATCGCATCCAGATCGCCGACTTTGAGGGTGACCGGCCCCATCGCCGTGTCGGCAGGCAGCAACTCGGCAGGCAGCAACTCGGTCGGGGGCAACCCAGCCATCAGGCCTCCCCGGTCAGGCGTTCGACAAGCTCGCGGTAGCGGGCCGCGGTCTGCTCGACGATCTCCTGCGGCAGGGCCGGCGGGGTTCCGGTGCGATCCCAGTTGGCGGCGAGCCAGTCGCGCACGATCTGCTTGTCGAAGGATGCCGTGCGCTCGCCGGTCTCGTAGGCCGCGGCATCCCAGTACCGGCTGCTGTCGGAGGTGAGCACCTCGTCGGCGAGGGTAAGGACTCCGGTTGCCGGATCGGTGCCGAACTCGAACTTGGTGTCGGCGAGAATTACCCCGCGCGATTCTGCGATCGCGGATGCTCGTGCGAACACCTCGAGCGAAGCCTCCCGGAGCGCTGCTGCCGTTGCCGGGCCGACGAGCTCGACGGTGCGCTCGAAGCTGATGTTCTCGTCATGCTCGCCAAGCGGGGCCTTCCACGCCGGTGTGTAAATCGGTTCCGGCAGCCGGTCGCCGTCTTGCAGGCCGGCCGGCAGCGCGACGCCGCACACGCTCTGCGCCTGCTGGTATTCGGCCCAGCCGCTGCCGGAGAGGTAGCCGCGCACGACGCACTCGATGGGGTGCATCTCGAGCCTGCGCACGAGCATGGCGCGGTCGGCGAGCTCGGCCGGGATCTCGACGAGCTCGATCGCCGAGGGCTCGATCACCGGTGGTCGAGCGGAGCCGAGACCGGATCTCGACTTCGCTCGATTACCGAAGCCCCCCTCCGCGACGAGGTGATTCGGCACACCCGTCAGTTGCGCGAACCACCACAGGCTCAGCTGCGTCAGCAGCGCCCCTTTGCTCGGGATGCCCGGCTCGAGCACATGGTCAAACGCACTGACCCGATCGCTGGCGACCATGAGCACCCAATCCGGATGCTCGTCGTTCTCGTACAGGTCGCGCACTTTGCCCGAGTAAACGTGATGCCAACCTTGCGCTGCTTTGCCGGCAGGTTCGCTCACGTGGCGACTCGGAGCGCGATGTCGGTGCGGTATTGTCCGCCATCGAGGTGGATCGTCTCGAGCGCTGCGTAAACTTTCGCCCGCGCTGCCGCGAAGTCCGATCCGGTCGCGACGACGCTCAACACACGCCCGCCGGTCGCAACGAATCGCCCGTCGACGATCGCAGTCGCCGCGTGGGCGATCGTCACGTTGCTGACGGTATCGAGCCCGGTGATCGTTCGACCGATGACCGGATTCTCGGGGTAGCCTTCACTCGCGAGCACGACGGTCACCGCGACATCCTTCGAAAATTCAGGAGTTGGATGCGACGCGAGCTCCCCGGTGGCCGCAGCGAACAGCAAGCCACTGAGCGGAGTGATCAGTCGCGGCAGTACCACCTGAGTTTCCGGATCACCGAAGCGGGCGTTGAACTCGATGACGCGGATGCCGCGCTTGGTGATGATCAGGCCGCAGTACAGCAGTCCGATGAATGGGCTGCGTTCGCTCGCGAGCTGCCGCACGGTCGGCACGGCAATGGTCTGCACCACTTCATTGACGAAGCCTTCCGGCAACCACGGCAGCGGCGAGTACGCCCCCATGCCGCCGGTGTTTGGGCCTTCGTCTCCGTCGAAGATGCGCTTGTAGTCCTGGGCCGGCGAGAGGGGAACGACGGTGTGCCCGTCGCTCACCAAGAACAGCGAGACCTCTTGGCCGGCCAGAAACTCCTCGACGAGCACGGCGCCGTGTTGAAGCCAATACCGGGCGTGGCTGATCGCGGCGTCGCGGTCTGGGGTCACGAGCACGCCTTTACCAGCGGCGAGTCCGTCTGCCTTCACAACGTATGGCGCACCGTATTGGTCGAGCGCATCGAGCGCTTCTTCGAGGGTGCCAGCCCGGGTCGCCTTGCCGGTCGGTACACCAGCAGCATCCATAATTCGTTTGGCGAAAGTCTTGCTGCCTTCGAGGGCCGCGGCAGCCTTGCCCGGCCCGAAGACCGCGATCCCGCGTTGACGCAGCGCGTCGGCGACGCCGGCAACGAGTGGTGCCTCAGGGCCGATAATGACGAGCTCGATGTCGTTGTCTAGCGCATACTCTGTCACGACATCGGCGCGGGTCGGATCGAGGGCGATGACCGATACGACTGCGGCAATGCCGGCATTGCCAGGAGCTGCGGTGATCTCATGACCCGCCGCCTCGCTCAGCAGCGAATTGACGATCGCGTGTTCGCGGGCACCGGAGCCCAGCACGAGAATGCGCACGTGCCAACGTTACCTGCGCCGACGCCTCTCGTGTCAGGTTGCTACCGTTGGGCAATGGCACGCGCGAAGATATCGGAGACCGATGGCCGCGCCTATGTTCGTCGGGCGCTCGCGGCATCCGCCGCGCGGGATGACACCGCGATGGCAACCCGGTACCTTCTGCAACTACTTGCGGAGCAGGCCGAGGGCAACACGGTGGAGGTGCGGGTGCCGCCATTCGGTGCGGTGCAAGCAATCGAGGGGCCGAGACACACGCGGGGCACCCCGCCCAATGTGGTCGAGACGGATGCCGCGACCTGGCTCGCCCTCGCGACCGGATCACTCGGCTGGGCGGACGCCGTCGCGGCCGGCGCCGTCATGGCTTCTGGCCAACGCGCAGACCTCTCGGCGTATCTCCCGCTACCGTGGGAGACAATAGGAGAGTGAGCGAGCCGCAAGACACCCAGCCAGACGTGCTGTCAGACACGCAAGAAGTTCGGGTGCGGCGCGCGCCAAAGGTTCCGGCCTTCCTGATTCTTGGCGGCGGGCTGGGGGCGATCGCCACTTATATCTTGACCTCGCTGTACCCCGCAGATCCACTCATCGGCTTTGGGGCGCTGTTCGCGTACTTCGCGCTATTCGGCATCCCGGCCGGCGTCGTGCTTGGGGCCTTGGTTGCACTGATTCTTGACGTCATTGCGAGCCGTCGGGCGAAGGTCACCGTGATGCAGCGCGAGACAGTCACGGACGACGCCACGGACTAAGCGTTTCGCACCCCCCGCAGCGGTCCCCACCTGCCGCAACGGCTGAGGGTGCGTCCAGCCACAGCAGTGCGTGCGGCACAGCGGTGCGTACCGCCATGGCAGCGCCGGGCGCTAGAGCAGTGCCGGGAGCACCTCGCGCTCAAACAGCTCGATGCCGCTCGTATCGTATGCCGCTTCGGCGAAATAGGTAATCGCGTAGGTCATACCGAGTTGCTCACGGCTCTTCAGCTCTTCGACGATCTGCTCTGGCGTTCCGACGAGGCCCGCGCGCAAGTCGACGACGGCCTTTGCAACACGCTCTGCGCCGAGGTATGGCGTCAGTCGAGCTTCGATGGCGGCGATGCGGTCGGCGACCTCAGCCTCGTCGCGGCCGACGACGACGTTGAAGTTTGTCGATCGTGTGATCGCGTCGAAGCTAGTGCCGAGGCGCTCACAGTGGCCTCGCAGCACCTCGCTCTTGTGCGTGAATTCCTCCGGCGTGCCGCCGAAGTTCGTGTAGCGCCCGTACTGAGCGGCGATGCGTAATGTGACCTTCTCGCCGCCGCCGGCGATCCACAGTGGGATGCCTTCCATCTGCACCGGGAGCGGACGCACGATCGCACCGTTCACTTGGTAGTAGCGACCGTCGAGGGTTGCCGTCCCGGTTGACCACGCTTGGCGCATGATCTGCACGCCCTCATCGAGCATCCGAAGCCGATCGCCGATCTCGGGGAACCCGTAGCCGTAGGCTTGCCACTCGTGCTCGTACCAGCCGCCGCCGATCCCCATTTCGACGCGACCGCCAGACACGTGGTCAACAGTTGCTGCGACCTTGGCCAGGTATGCGGGGTTTCGGTAGCCCATGCACGTGCACATTTGGCCGAGGCGCACACGCTCGGTGACGGCTCCAAAGGCTGACATGAGGCTCCATGCCTCGTGCGTAGCTTCTTGACTCGGCACAGGAACCGTGTGGAAGTGATCGTAGACCCAGATCGACTCCCACTTGCCGACGTCGGCGTGCAGCGCGAGCCGCTTCATCACCGACCAGTGTTCATTCGGGTCGATGTCGACCAGATCGTGACGCCAGCCTTGGGGAATGAAAAGTCCGAATCGCATGGCTCCAAGCTACTCGCGCCGTGTGTCGCACCACCACGGCGTTGGCGCAGAATCCGGGCTACTCGTCGCGGTTATTGCGAAAGTAGCGCACGGTTTGCCAAATGAGTACCGCAACTGAGGTGAGCGCAATGAGCACGAAGACGGGCGTTGCCCACACGGCGGTCGCGGCATCCACTGGGATGGGAAAAGCGATCGGCGAGCTGAAGCCGCTAAAACTCATGCCGCTAAAACTCATGCCGCTGAAACTCATGCCGCTGAAGCTACCAGATACGGCCTCTAGCTGAGCTGGTTCTTCTCGACCCAGGCGAGGTACTCCGGGGTGACTGTGCCGGTCACGTACTCGCCCGTGAAACAGCTCGTATCGAGAGCCGTGACATCCGAGCCTTCAAGAATGGCCGCATTCATGTCGGCCACTTCTTGGTAGATCAGATAGTCGGTGCCGAGCTCGACGGCGATCTCGGGAATCTTGCGTCCGTGAGCGACGAGCTCCTGCCGCGACGGCATGTTGATGCCGTACACGTGCGGAAAGCGCACGGGGGGTGCCGCCGAGGTGAAGGTCACTTTATTAGCACCAGCCTCTCGGGCCATCTGCACGATCTCTCTTGAGGTCGTGCCGCGCACGATCGAGTCGTCGACGATGAGGATGTTCTTTCCGCGAAACTCCATCGACATCGCGTTGAGCTTTTGCTTGACACTGCGTTTGCGTGCCGCCTGCCCCGGCATGATGAAGGTGCGGCCGACGTAGCGGTTCTTGTAGAACCCCTCGCGGTACTCGACGCCGAGTTTTTGGGCGACCTGCATCGCAGCCGGGCGCGATGAGTCGGGGATCGGCATGACCACGTCAATATCACCAAGCGGCGTGTATGTCGCGATCGTGTCGGCCAATCGGTCGCCCAGCCGCAGCCGCGCCTCGTACACCGAGATGCCGTTCATGACCGAGTCCGGCCGGGCCAGGTAAACGTATTCGAAGGAGCAAGGAACCAGCCGCGGGTTGGCTGCGCATTGCTTCGAGGTCATCTCTCCGTTGGCGGCGATAAAGATTGCTTCGCCCGGTGCAACGTCACGAACGAGCTCGTAGCCAGCGCTTTCAAGCACGAGCGATTCGGATGCCACGATCCACTCTTGGCCAACGAGTCCGGTTTGCCTGCGCCCGAGCACCAACGGGCGGATGCCGAATGGGTCACGAAACGCGAGCAACCCGTGGCCAGCGATGAGGGCAATGGCAGCGTAAGAGCCTTCGACCCGCTCGTGCACGCGCGCGATCGCGGTGAACACCTGTTCTGGATCGAGGTCGGTGCCCGAGACCTGCGCCTGCAGTTCATTAGCGAGCACATTGACGAGCAGCTCGGTGTCGCTCGAGGTGTTGAGGTGCCGACGGTCGACGCGAAACAGCTCCTCGGTCAGCTCGCGCGTGTTCGTGAGGTTACCGTTGTGAACAAGGATGATGCCGTACGGCGCGTTCACGTAGAACGGTTGAGCTTCTTCTTCGTTGGCGGCGCTCCCCTTGGTCGCGTACCGCACATGCCCAAGGCCGAGAGTGCCGAGCAGGTTCCGCATGTCTCGCGTGCGGTAGGCCTCACGCACCTGGCCTTTGGCCTTCTGAATGTGCAGGGTCGAGCCGTCCGCTGTCGCGATGCCCGTCGAATCCTGGCCGCGATGCTGCAGCAGCAGGAGCGCGTCATAGACTTGCTGATTCACCGGCTGGGATGACACGATTCCGACGATGCCGCACATGCTGGCCGGTTGCTCCCTGATGCTCGAAAGCTCGCGTGCCCGAACCGGGCACGACCCAGTGTCCCACACCGGTGCACACGCGCAGTGGTGGGGGTGACGCGACGCGATGGTGTGGGCGCCATCGGCTCGTAACGCAGCCTCAGCCCGCCACTACGCTGGAGCCGTGATCGAGGATGCCGGCAGCAGCTATCGAGCAGCGGGGGTCGACACCGCGGCCGGGGATCTTGCGGTTGAGCTAATGAAGGCTTCGGTCGCCGCGACGCACGGTGCGGCCGTGCTCGGCGGGGTCGGCGGCTTTGCCGGCCTGGTTGACGTGACCTTCCTTAAGAGATTTGATCGCCCACTCCTCGCGACTTCGACCGACGGGGTCGGCACAAAGGTGGCCATCGCTCAAGCGCTCGACAAGCACGACACCATCGGCCAGGACCTTGTCGGCATGGTTGTCGACGACATCGTGGTCGTTGGGGCGACGCCGCTACTGATGACGGACTACATCGCCTGCGGCAAGGTCGTGCCGCAGCGCATCGCCGACATTGTGCGTGGAATTGCCGAGGCGTGCGCGGCAACGGGCACCGCGCTGGTTGGCGGCGAGACCGCCGAGCATCCGGGGCTTCTCGGTCCAGACGATTACGACGTTGCCGGCGCCGCGGTCGGCGCTGTCGAGGCGGATGCCCTGCTCGGGCCGCACCGCGTGACCGACGGTGACGTGGTCATCGCCATGGCCTCAAGCGGTCTGCACAGCAATGGATTCTCGTTGGTACGGCACATTCTCGCGGCGCGATCGATCAGCTATACGGAGCAGCTCGCTGAGTTCGGTGGAGGCGTCGGCGAGACGCTCCTCGAGCCGACACGGCTGTACACGGCGCCGGTGCTGCGGCTGCTGGAAGCTCAGCCAGACGTAGTCCACGCGCTCAGTCATGTCACGGGCGGTGGCATCGCCGCAAACCTCTCCCGTGTGCTTCCGGTCGGATCGTGGGTTGAGATCGAGCGGTCGACATGGTCACCACCGAGGGTGTTTCGCGTGTTGAGCGACCTAGCAGGCAGCACGCTCGAGAGTGCTGAAGGTACTTGGAATCTGGGGATCGGCATGATCGCGGTGGTGTCGAGCGCCGCGGCATCCGCTGTCATTGGCGCGATGAATACCGAGGGAATTGAGGCTTGGAGCATCGGTGTCGTGTCAACCGCGGCACGGGATCTCGGGAGGTTCGAATCCGGGGCAAAGGGTGTCGCGGGCGGAGCAGTTCGACTTATCGGCCAGTACCGGCCCTGAGCGATCGAAACGACCTGAGCGATCGAAATCAGGTCAGCGACAAGTTCAACACCGCGGCGGACATGCGCCAGTCGGTGTTCTTCGATGGACCACTGTCAGCTCAGCGCTATTCGCGATTCTGACTGCTTCTGGTGCTGGCAACGGTGATCGCCTCCGCCGGAGTCGTCGCGGACTCGACAGCATCCGTCATCGGCGCCACGATCGTTGCGCCGCTCATGACACCGATTCTCTGGGTGATGCTCGCGACCGTGCTCGGCGATCGAGACAATCTGGTGCGGTCCCATGTGCTTGTCGTTGCGGGGGCGGTGACGGCGGCCGCGATCGGCTTCGTTGTTGGGCTACTGGTCACCGGCGATGTTCTTGCTAGCACGAATCCGCAGGTCGCCGCCAGGGTCAGCCCGAGACTGATCGACCTGCTCGCGGCGGTTGGCACCGGGGTCGTCGGCTCAGTAGCGCTCGTGCGGCGCGACATCGCAGACACCCTCCCGGGAGTCGCCATCGCGACATTGCTGGTCCCTCCGCTCGCCGTGGCTGGGCTTGCGCTGGAGTCTGGCTCGGTTATCCAGGCACTGGGAGCGCTGCTGCTCTTTCTCACCAACGTCGTTGCCATCATCGGAACCGGCATTGTCGTGATGTCGATCTACGGGCTGTACAGCTTGAGAAACCAGGCTGCTCGAGACGTCGGCTCGCGCGCATCGGTGGGTCGTCCGGTCGTGATCCTTGCCGTCATGCTCGTGCTCATCGGGACGCCGCTCACACTGACGAGTGTCGACGTCGCTTCGCGGGCC
>JBGSTT010000033.1:0-1690 GCA_041736385.1 Rhodoglobus sp.
AATCGAGACGGCGGCGGAGAAGCCCATGTTTCGCTCGGCCGTCGCCTCGCACCGGGCGATCATCCCTGCGAGCGGGTACTTCGAATGGCGAACGACTGAAGGCGTCAAGATCCCCCGGTACATCTTCTCCGCTGACGGCCAGCCGCTTGCTTTCGCGGGCCTGTACTCGTGGTGGCGAGTTCCGACGGGCTCGACCTCGGCATCATCCGAATGGATGCTCTCAACGACGATCCTGACGCGCGCCTCAACGGGCGAGATGGCCAGCGTCCACGATCGAATGCCGGTGTTTCTCGATCGGTCCATCGTGGATGACTGGCTTGATCCGGCGCAACCCGGGACGGCGGGTCTACTGGATGCCGCCGCGAACAGCGCCGTCGTCGTGGCAACGGGGCTTCGCCATCATGAAGTTGACCGCGCGGTCGGAGCGGTAAGGAACAACTCGCCAGAACTCATCGAGCCCCTGGCCAGTCAGGAACCTACCGCCGGATAGATTGGAACAATGGCGCGCGCAGGAGTTTCTGACGACGACCCTGCGAACGTGCCACCACTGCTGCACCGCGCAGCGCGCATCGAGGATGCCTTTCACGCCTGGCGGCAGCGACGGGGACGCCGAAGAGGACTTACGACGACGATCGTGCCCTACACCGGCTACGGAACCCCAGAGTGGTCACGAATCCTCTGTCGGGTCGTGCTCGGCAGACCGGATGGACCAGCCAAGCAGCGCGCCGAGAAGGTGCGCGGGTGGCGCAGCTTCTTCAGCATTCCCGTCGACGACGTCGAAGTCATCGCGACGATTGCGGGCAAAGAACACCGACTCCCCGGCGAACGCGGTGGCGTCATCGATGCTCGCGTCGAAGTGTCGCTCGCGCCGGGATGGCACAAGATCAGTCTGGCAACCGGGGACGAGGAGCCGGTTTCTGCACAGATCTTCATCGTGGATCCGACGATCGACTTCGGAATCATCTCGGACGTCGATGATACCGTCATGGTCACCTCGCTCCCGCGCCCGTTCCTTGCCGCTTGGAACACGTTCGTGCTCGATGAGCATGCCAGGCGTCCGGTGGCGGGCATCGCGGTGCTGTACGAGCGCCTGACTCGCTCACACCCCGGGTCACCGGTCATCTACCTTTCGACCGGTGCCTGGAATGTCGCCCCAACCCTCAGTCGGTTCCTGGCACGAAACCTCTATCCGAAGGGGCCGCTTCTGCTGACCGATTGGGGTCCAACGCACGATCGTTGGTTCCGAAGCGGTCGCGAACACAAAGAGCTGAGCCTTGAGCGGATCGCAGACGAATTTCCCACAATGAAATGGTTACTCATCGGTGACGACGGTCAGCACGACGAGGAAATCTACGGCACGTTCGCTCGGCGGCACCCACAGAATGTCGCGGCAATCGCAATTCGTCAGCTTTCGACAAGCGAGGCCGTCTTTGCTGGCGGCCGCAGTGCCGCAGCCGAACGGGCCAAGGAGTCGTCGATCCCGTGGTTCTACGCTCCAGACGGCGCACGGCTCGCGAGCCAACTTCGCGAGGCTGGAATCCTCAAGCCTTAGCCGTGGTGGCTAGCGAGGCGGCTAGCGTGGCATCATGCAATTCGTTACGACGCTGCGCTCGACAACTCGCGCTCCGCTGCTTCAGGTCGCCAAGACATCCGCCGCAGCCATCATCGCCTGGCTGGTCTCGCAGTTGTT
>JBGSTT010000190.1:0-1759 GCA_041736385.1 Rhodoglobus sp.
GCCTGGCTCTGGTCGCTCGAATCTGGCCTTTGCGTTCGCGACAGCACTCATGAGCCCAGGGACGCCAGAAGGTGACGAGGCGACACGACGGCAGGTGGATGCGAGGACGCATCCCGACCTCTCGGTGATCAGCACCGAGAAAGTCATCATCACGATCGAGGAAGTGCGCGCGCTCGTGACGACTTCGCAGTTCTCCCCGTCAGTCGCGCGCTACCGCGTGCTCGTTATCGAGGACGCCGATCGCATGACGGAGCGAACCTCGAACGTGCTGCTCAAGGCTCTCGAGGAACCGCCCCCGCGCACGGTGTGGATTCTCTGCGCCCCGAGCGAGGCCGATCTGATCCCGACCATTCGATCGCGTGTTCGCTCTGTTCGACTTCGAGTGCCTGCGCCTGCCGAGGTTGCCGCATTGCTGACGCAACGGGATGGTGTCGATCCGGCCGTTGCAGCACGGGCCGCGCTCGAGGCGCAGTCCCACATTGGCATGGCGCATCGTCTTGCAACGAACGCCGAGGCCCGCGAACGACGGGAGCGCACCCTTGAGATCGCCCTCGGACTCGGTTCAGTTTCCGAAGCGGTGATCGCTGCCGCGAGCTATCTCGAACTCGCAAAAGCTGACGCGGCGGCAATCACCGATGAGCGAAACACCCAGGAGCGTGAAGGCGCGCTGCGCTCGCTCGGGGTCGAGCCTGGCGGCACCGTGCCACCGGCATTGCGCGCTCAAATGCGAACGCTCGATGACGACCAAAAGCGTCGAGCCACCAGGAGTTTGCGCGACGGGATCGATCGCATCATGGTCGACCTGCTGTCGTTGTATCGCGACATCCTGCTTCTGCAATTGGGGGCAACGACCGAGCTGGTCAATGTCGCGATCCTTGACGCCGTTGTCGCGGCGAGCGAGTCGTGTTCACCAGCCGAGACCCTTGCCATGATGGATGCCGTTGCCACGGCTCGGCGGCGCATCGCCAGCAACGTTGCTCCGGCTCTTGCCCTCGAGGCAATGCTCGTCGTTGGCATCCGGGTCCGAGGTGTGGCCAGTGACGCCAACTAGGCTGAGCGTGTGACTAAAAGACTGGCGACTGTGCCTCGCCGCCGCGTTGGAGCGGAGCGAATTCGACTCGTGGCGGCAGCGGCCTCGCTCACCGTGCCGCTGTTGTTGAGCGGATGCTTGAACATCGTGAGCGCGGCGGTGGAGTCGAAGCCAACCGGCGAGTCTGTTGCCGCAAACTTGGTGCCCTATTACTCTCAAGTGCTCAGGTGGGTTGACTGCGACGACGGCGCGGAATGTGCAACGGCGATCGCCCCGCTCGACTGGGCCAATCCCTCGGCCGCGACCGACATTGAGCTGGCACTCGCGCGGCATTCCGCAACCGGAACGAAGATCGGGTCGCTGTTTGTGAATCCCGGTGGTCCAGGCGCTTCTGGCTACGACTTCATTCACGATGATGTCGACTACGCCGCGAGCGCTGAACTGCAGGAACGCTTCGACGTCATCGGGTGGGATCCGCGCGGAGTCGGCCGCTCTTCTGCAGTGACCTGCTACGACGACGAGCAGTTGGACGCCTTCATTTTCGGCGTCCCACAAGCCGAGATCGGCACTGTCGCGTGGATCGACGAGGTCACGCAGGGGTCGATCAACTTCGGTCAAGCGTGCCTCGAGAACACCGGGGAGCTGCTGCAATTCGTCGACACGCAGAGCACGGTCAATGACCTCGACATGCTGCGAGCGGTTGTCGGCGACGAGAAGCTCAACTATTTG
>JBGSTT010000083.1:0-4237 GCA_041736385.1 Rhodoglobus sp.
GCCGCGCACTCAACAAACGGCAGCGCACTGCGGGCCATCGTCAACCGCGCCGTTCGCGGGACCACCCTCAGCCGCGCCGTTCGCGGGACCACCCTCAACCGCGCCGTTCACGGAACCACCCTCAAGCCCGCGAGCACTCCGCACACAGCCCGAACACGTCGACGATGTGGTTCGGTTGAGTGAACCCGTGCTCGGCTGCGACGTTCCTGGCCCACTCTTCGACGGCATCCGCCTCGATCTCGACAGTGAGCCCACAATTGCGGCAAATCAGGTGGTGGTGGTGACTCCCCGGTGTGCAGGCTCGAAAAAGGCTCTCGCCCTCTTGCTGGAGAGAGTCGGCTTCGCCTTGGGTTGCTAGGTCGGCGAGCGCACGATAGACGGTCGCGAGCCCGATCGGGGAACCGCTGTCCCGCAAATGGGAGTGCAGCGCCTGAGCGCTGACGAACCCTTCTGATTCGCCGAGGGCCTCCCGCACGGCCTCGCGCTGCCAAGTGTTCCGCTTCGCTGTCACGCCTCAACCACCTTCCGCGTGGCCCCGACCTGCTCGGTATCGACGGCCTTGCGCCGTCGGCCGCCCCGAGACCTCGCACTGCCGATGATGCGAGCAACGACGTAGATCAGGAACGAGATCGTCGTGATGTACGGGCTTATGGGCAATGAGCCGCCGATGGCGAGCAGGATGCCTCCGACAGCCGAAACCAGGCCGAACAACATGCTGAGTACCGGCACGACGACCGGTGACGATGACAGTCGGAGTGCAGCGGCTGCCGGAGTGACGAGCAGTGCAAGCACCAGCAGCGCGCCAATAATCTGCACGGAGACGGCAACCGTGAGGCCAAGGAGCACCATAAAGAGGAAGGACAGAGCGCGCGTTGGTACCCCTCTGGCGGCCGCAACTTCCGGATCGAGGCTGTCAAAGGTGAGTGGGCGCCAGATGAAGAGCAGCACAGTGAGCACGAGGATGCTGATGGCAATGAGCATCCCAAGCTGGGGGATGTTCACCGAGATGATCTGCCCGGTCAACAGGCCGAACTTGTTGCCGCTTCGGCCGGGGTAGAGCGCGAGAAAGAGCAATCCGAGGCCGAGGCCGAAAGGCATCAGCACGCCGATGATCGAGTTGCGGTCCCTGGCCCGAGCGCCGAGAAGACCGATGATCGCCGCAGCAATGAGCGAACCGACGAGCGAGCCCGCCACAACATTGGCTCCGAGCAAGAGCGCGCCGGCTGCCCCCGCAAACGAAAGTTCGCTGATTCCGTGCACTGCAAATGCCATGTCACGTTGCATCACGAAGACCCCAATGAGCCCCCCTACGACCCCCAACACGGCCGCCGCGATGATCGAGTTCTGCACGAGCACAAGCAGCTGCCCGTAATTGCTGAAGTCGAACAGCTGACCGAGCAGTTCATCAAACGTCATCGGTCGGCCTCGTCGTCGTCGTGGTGGTGAGTTCCATCCGGAATGCCGGCGATAAACACCCGTCCGCGACTTCTGATCACGTCGACCGGTGTGCCATACAGCTCTGACAGCACCTCGGTGCGAAGCACTTCCTGCGGCGTGCCGATCGTGAACCGTCCCTCGGCAAGGTAGAGCACCCGATCAACCATTCCGAGGATGGGATTTACATCGTGTGTTACGAAGACGACCGCAGTGTCGTGTTCGCGTCGTCTCGAATCGATAAGCTCAGCCACCTCCCGCTGATGATGTAGATCGAGGCTCATCAGAGGCTCGTCACACAACAACAAGATTGGATCGTCGGCAAGCGCCTGCGCGATGCGAAGGCGCTGCTGTTCTCCGCCAGAGAGTTCGCCGACCGGCCGATTCGCATAGTCACTTGCCCCGACCGAGGCGACAAGCTCATCCACACGTGCCCGCAACGCGCGCGACACGATCGGCAAGCCAAACCGGTGGCCGTTAACGCCGAGGGTTACCAGATCTCGCCCGCGGAGCGGAGTGCCTGGCGGCACAATCTTCTGTTGGGGAACATAGCCGATCCGACGGTCTCCCCGCCGCGCAGGTAGCCCATCGACAAGAATTGAGCCGACATCGAGCGGGTACTGGCCGAGAATCGCCTTGAGCAGAGTGGTCTTGCCCGAGCCGTTCGCGCCAAGTACCGCGACGAACTCGCCTGACGCGACCGTGAGGTCGAGGCCTCGCCACACACTCCGGTGAGCAAAGCTGAGCGCGCCATCCTCGATTTGCAGGATGGCGCGCTGTGCAAGCCCGTCAATCACGCCGCGAACGCCGCCGCGAGCGTTTCGAGGTTCGCCTTCTGCCATGAGACATAGTCTGACCCCTCCGGCAGGGTCTCGAGGAACGAGACGACGGGAACCCCCGCCGCTTCAGCTGCTTCTCGGACTCGCTCGGTTTCTGGACTCTCCGTCTGGTCGTTGTAGGCGAGCACGACCACCGTGCCGCTCTCGATGAGGGTGAGGACCGCTTGCAGTGCTGACGGCGATACGTCTGCACCTTCCTCGATCGCCTCGGTGAAATCCGCCGGTGTCTCGTTCGCGAGCCCAATCTCCTCGAGCAGATACACCGCGACCGGCTCCGTCACCGCGGCGACTCCGCCATCCGCGGTCTCCCGGATGGCCGTCGCTTGCGCCTCAAGCCCCGCGATCTCAGCGGCGAACGCGTCGTAGTTGACCCGGTACTCTGCGGCGTTTGCGGCATCGAGAGCACCGAGCTCTTCGGCAATCTTCTCGGCGATTTTTTCGACGGCGTGAAAGCTGTACCACACGTGCTCGTTGAATCCTTCGATGTGAGCGTGGTCCTCGCCATCAGGGTGGTCCTCGCCATCAGCGTGGTCCTCGCCATCACTCTCCATGAGCCCGGAAACCTCACTCGCATTGATGACAACAGCGGTCGAACCTGAGCCAGCGATAAGCGTGTCAATGAACGGGTCATAGCCGCCGCCGTTCTCGATGATGAGGTCGGCCTGCGAAATCGTCAGCTGGTCTTGAGCGGATGCCTCGTAGCTGTGGGGGTCTTGCGCTGCGCTCGAAACGATGCTGACGACGTCGGCACGACCGCCGGCGATCTGCTCCGCGATGTTGCCGTAGACGCTCGTCGAGGCGACGATCGTCAGCACGCCGTCATCCGCCGAGTTGGATGGGGGGGCTGCGCATCCGCTGAGGGCAAGCGCTGAGACGGTGAGCGCGCCGAGACCTAGAGTTCTGAAACGGGCGTACTGCATCTGGCGTGTTCCTGTTCGCTCGCGATAACCGTAATGAGATTCGTTATCAACAGTGTGTCATGCGAACCGGCAAGCGCGCAACTCGGTTGGTCGTGGCGCGATGAAAGGGGTCAGTCCAAGAGCAGCGCTGGCTCCTCGAGCACGCTCGCAAGATCCGCGACGAACCGGCTAGCGACATCCCCGTCGACAATGCGGTGGTCAAAGCTCGCACCGACGGTCGTCACGAAGCGCGCCCGAACCTCTCCGTCGACCACCCACGGTTTCTGCTTGATGGTACCCAGGGCGATGATTGTCGCCTCTCCGGGGTTCAGGATCGGGGTTCCCGTGTCCATCCCGTATGAGCCGATGTTCGTGATTGTGATCGTGCCGTTCGTCATATCGGTTGGCGCAGTCTTGCCGTCGCGCGCGGTGATCGTGAGCTGCTCCAGAGCGGTCGCGAGATCGATGAGCGAGAGCTCGTGCGCGTCCTTCACATTGGGAACGATGAGACCTCTCGGGGTCGCTGCAGCGATGCCGAGATTAACGTAGTGGTGCACCACAATCTCTTTGTCCGTCCAGCTCGAGTTCACCGTCGGATTACGGCGCACCGCCCAGATGAGGGCCTTGGCCATGATGAGCAACGGGCTGACGCGAACTCCCGCGAAGTCTGGGGAGTTCTTCAGGCGCTTGACAAACTCCATCGTGCGCGTGGCATCCACATCGGTGAAGATGCTCACGTGCGGGGCGGTGAACGCACTCTGCACCATTGCGGTCGCGATCGCCTTTCGCACGCCCTTGACGGGGATGCGCTCCTCGCGTTCTGCGCCCCACTCCGGTGTCTGGATATTGCGGAACACACTCGCCTGCGAAGCCTGACGGATAACGTCGTCTCGCGTGATCTCGCCACCAAGCCCCGTAACCGTCACGCTGGCAAGATCGACACCCAGATCCTTCGCGAGTTTGCGAATCGGAGGCTTGGCGATGATTAGGCCGGCTTGGGCCGCAGGAACGGAGGCCGCGCGCGCGGGCGAACTGGCTGGCGCAGTCGGGGCCACCGTCGAAGCT
>JBGSTT010000131.1:0-3197 GCA_041736385.1 Rhodoglobus sp.
TTGGCACTTATGTTTTGCAGCCATCGTTTACGAGATAAGACTGCATCCTCGACCCGCTTCTCGTGGTTTTGCAGGCAATGTCGAAACCGATCATCCCCATGCTGACGTACCGTGAGGTACGGGTCGCTATCGCGCTGTTGAATTACCAGGTGCGCCCACTGGATCTTCCGAATCGCTGAGTCTTCCGAATCGCTGGGCAGCCTTCGATCATACGCCAGATTACGCAGCTAGCGCCAGAGAAAATTCCAAGCGTTCGCCTCAAGGTGCTCCATCAAGGCCTTGGGTGGATGTTTGAGATTGAGCGACAATAGGCACATGAAGGAAACGATCATTACCGTTCAGGGCGCCCACTCCGCCTGGTACCCCGCCGAGCGCGCAACGGTGAACGCCTCGGTGCACACCGACGGCGCCGAGCGCGAGTCAGTGTTTGCCGGCGCTGTCGAGGCATCCGAGACCGTTCGCGGCTTGATCGAAGCCAGCTACAACAAGGAAGCCGGGCCAATCACGTGGTGGAGTTCCGACTCCGTTCGCGTGTGGTCGGAGCGCCCGTGGAACAACGAGGGGCGGCAGCTCGATCCCGTCTACCATTCCGCCATTGACTTCACTGCGAAGTTCAGTGACTTTGATGCGCTCGCCACGTGGGTAGAGGCCGTCGCCAGTCTCAACTCGGTCACCGTCGGCTCTATCGGCTGGGATCTGACCGAGGCGACCCGCACCTCGGTCACCGTTGAGGTGCGCTCGCGAGCGGTTAAGGACGCTGTTGCCAAGGCAACCATTTACGCGCAGTCCATCGGGCTCGGCACCGTGAAAGCGATTGCCCTCGCCGATCCGGGAATGCTCGGAGACCCGTCATCCCCGCAGCTGCCGTCTCCGTCGATGCTTGCCGCCTCGGCGCGCAAGTTCTCAATGGATGCCGCTGGCGCGCCGAGCCTTGCGCTCAAGCCGGAAGAAATCATTGTGGCATCCGTTGTGGATGCCCGGTTCATCGCCAGCTGATCCGCCTGCGGCCCTGAGGGTCAGCTCGGGCGTCAACTCGGGCGTCAACTGTGGCGTTAGGCCGATGCCAGCACAACAATGCCGATGAGCGCAGCAACGGCGCCAGCCGCGACAAGCCACGCAGCGACCCGCCATGACCGGACTAGGCCTGCGACACCCAGCACGAACAGAGCAAGGGCAAGAACCGCGGATGCCGCAGCGACCGTCGTCGACCGTGCGTCGACAGCGTCAGCCGCTCGTTCTGCGACGAACGATGCGTATTGCAGCGACTGTGGCTCGGCGAACGATGCTGCCTCATACTGAGGGTTGACGAGGGGAAACGCTGTGTCGAGGTACCCGGAGGCGACCCAAGCGTCCCAAGCCGCCGCAAGCTCCGGCGTAGTCGTCGCGATGATGCGTCGCTGATCGGCTCTCAGTTCCTCGGCGCGCTCAGGGAACAGCGTGATCTCGGCGTCGAGTTGCACAGCCGCGAACAGCTTCGCCCCGTCGTCCCGAAGCGCGAGTTGGCTCGAGAGCGCTGTGCTCAAGTTTCGGTCGCGGAGTTGGTCGGCAGTGCTGGAGTATGCGATAGCTTCTCCGGCCCAAATAGTGGCTTGATACGCACCGAGGGCCGTGGCAACCGAGACGAGCCCGAGCAGTATTGCCGTCACAATCTCGAGAACGTTGCGCCGTCGCTGTGCAGTCTCCACCTCAGTCACGGCGGGCCTCAATACGCCGTCGCTGCGAGGGCGACGCCCGCGAGGAACGCGACAACCCCAAAGACGATGACCCACATGCGCACGCTCTGCTGCCGATTCACTCCGGCAATACCGAACAGGAACAGCGCGAGCGCCTGAATGAGGGCCGCTTGGGCTAGCACGCTGGATTGAGCGCGGCGTACTTCTGAGGCACTGGCCATCACCGTCGAGGCATAGCCGTAGGAGTCTGGCCGCTTCACGAGCTCGGCGCGATACAGAGGGTCGTCAACCGGATTCTGGTCGGCAGAGAACCCGGTCGCGGCCCATTCGCGCCAGGGCTCGGCGAGACTCGGGGTCGCGACTCCGAGTTCTGCCTCAACTTTGAACTCGAACGCAAGCGCTTGGTCCGGCTCGCTGACGGTTGCCAGCTCACGGTACCGCCGCGCGTTGCCCATTGACTCGAGATCGAGTCGTCGGTTGTAGTCAGCAAGCACCGCCTGATTCACACTCACCGCGCGCGCATCGGCCGAGTCGCTGAGGAACTGCTCAGAACTCAGTGTCCAGGCGGCCGCTTGCCACGCCCCGAGCGCTGTGGTCACGGAGATAACGCCGAGCATCACGCCCGTCACGATATCGAGTCCGCGTGACGATGAACTGTTCTGCATGGCTGTTACGGTATCGCTATGAGCGACTCGGATACCATCGCCGGCGGCGACGTTGATGCTGGACCCCGCGTTCACTGGGCCCGCCTGGGCATCGCATTCGGGGCAACGATCGTGCTCGTCATCATCGGGATAGTCGGGTGGACTGCGACGATCGAATCAGCCCCACCGCCAGTCGGCCCGACGGCGGCCGCGGAGCTTGTGCTCGGATCGTGCGTCGAGGAGAGCGAGATCGGACTCGCAGAGTACACCGTAACCGGCTGTTTCTTCGAACACCCCCAACAGATCGTCGCCGAGGTCGACCTCGCGCGCACGGTCGGAAACTACAGTTCCACAGAAGCGCTCTCGAGCTTCGTCCAAGAGGTCTGCAACCGCTTCATCGAGTACGGATTGTTCGTGCCTCTGGACCTGAGTGAGGAGCAATACGAGCTCATCGCAATCTCTGTGCCTACCATCGAGGAACTCGAGGCCGGTCGTGAACGCGCGCTGTGCGCCGTGCGCAGCATCGATGGCGCCATGATCAGTGGGGATCTGTACGTACCGCTGCCCTCATGAGTTGGTAGCCCGGCGAGTTGCCGCCAGAGACTTGGCGACCCGCTAGTCGCCGAGATTCTTTCGTGCCGAGATCGCTCGATCGGATTCGCGCTTGTCCTGGCGTTCACGCAATGTCTGCCGCTTGTCGTACTCGCGCTTGCCTTTCGCGACGGCGAGTTCAACTTTTGCGTTGCCGTCGCTGAAGTAAATCGACAGCGGAACGAGGGTGTAGCCGCCCTCTTTGACCTTGTTGTGGATCTTCAGAATTTGCTCTTTGTGCAACAGCATTTTCCGCTTGCGCCTTGGCGGATGATTGTTCCAGGAGCCG
>JBGSTT010000162.1:0-6304 GCA_041736385.1 Rhodoglobus sp.
GGAACACCGCCAACCCCAGACAAAACGATCACCAGCATCAAGAAGGATGTAGATGTGATCAAGGGCACCGCACAAGGAGATAAACGATGAATGCTGAATCAGTCGACGGGAAGGTCGCTGCCGCGCGGGCCGAGCTTGAAAGCACCCTCAACGCGATTGAAGACAAACTCAATGTCCCAAAACGAGTCGGCGAGTTGACCGAGAAGGCGAAAGCCTCGTATTCGGACAACCCGGTTCCGTGGATCGTTGGGGCGGCCGTTGCTGCCGTCACCGTCGCCAGCCTGATCGCGTGGGCGATTCTCAGCGACGACGACTAGTCATCCGCTGATGGAGGCGCCCACGATTGGTGCCTCGAACTCCAACAGGGGATCATAAGTAGATGGCACCAAAACCGCTCAGCGGCTGGCGCGTGCTCGTTCCCCGAGGCGGCAAGTGGGGTGACGGCGTCGCCTCAGCGCTGCGAACCCGCGGGGCAACCCCAGTAATCGCCCCGATGATCAATTTTGCGAGAGCCGACAACGTCGCTGCCCTCGCCAACGCCGTGCACGAGTTGCAGGATGGACTGTTCGACTGGCTCGTCATCACGAGCGCAACGACCGTTGATGTGCTGATGAGTCTTGGGGTCAGAATTCCTGCATCAACCAAGATCGCCGCGATCGGTGAGACGACGGCAGCCGCTGTTTTGCTCGCGGGCTACCACGTTGACTTCGTACCGCTTGTTGACAACTCAGCGCGCGGGATTCTCAAGGAGTGGTCTGCATCGCAGATTGCCGGGCGAGTGCTGATCCCGCAATCGGACATTGTTGACCCGACGCTCGTCGCCGGGCTCGCGAGACTCGAACTGCAGGTCGAGTTCGTGACGGCCTATCGCACCGTCGCGGTGGCGGTCGCCGCCGACACTAAGGCGGATGTCGCATCCGGTCGGATCGGCGCAATTCTGGTCAGCTCGGGTTCGGTTGCCAGACAAATTGCAGCGCAACTCGCGCCGCTGCCCACCGACACCATCGTTGCCTGCATTGGGCCGCGCACCGCGTTCGATGCGCGCGCAGCGGGCTTGCGGGTCGACCTCATCGCGGCCGACCGATCGGCCGATGCGCTCATCGATGCGCTCGTCGATTACGCGTCCGAAGCGAGCTGAGCCGGCGCGCAAACCGCCGGCGTACGTCGCCCGCACTTCACGCGCCCTGCCTTGACGCGCCGTGGCTTGACGCGCCGTGACGTCACTAGACCAGAAGACTTGCGATGACCAGCGAGACACCAACGAGCGGCACAATCCCTTGGATCGCGGCAGCGCGCGCAAGCTTCGGAGCGGAGACGACGAGCACTGTCGCGGCGAGCACCATGCTCAATCCGCTGGCAAGGAGCAGAGCGACTCCCGCTTGCTGCGCATCGGGCGCGGTGACCAACACGAGACCGACCACAATCCCCATGGCGAGAAAGAGATTGTAGAAACCTTGGTTGAAGGCCATCGGCCTGACGTTGGCGGCAGCCTCGGCGGTACGCAGACCGAACGAACGCCAGACGCGCGGGCGCGACCACAGAACGCTTTCGAGCAGGAAGATCAACACGTGGATGACGGCGGCGATCCCGAGGAGTATCGAACCGAGAATGAGCAAGGTTTCGTTCACGCTTGTTCCTCGCCGACTAGAACTTGGTGCACCGCAGTCATGATCAACCGAACAGGATCGCTGCTTCATCGAACCGCGACTGCGGCACGGTATTGAGCTTGCCCAACGCCTCTTCGAAGTCGACGTGGGTGATCTCCGTACCCCGCAACGACACCATGCGTCCCCAGTGACTGTCCATGACCAAATCGATCGCTGCGAGTCCATAGCGCGTTGCAAGAACGCGGTCGAACGATGTCGGCGTACCACCGCGCTGGATGTGACCGAGGGTGGTTGATCGAGTCTCGATTCCGGTCCTGGCTTCGATCTCCATGCCGATGACGTCGCCGATCCCGCCAAGCCGTGGCCGACCGAAGGCATCAAGACCACGCTCAGAGTGTGGTTCATCCATCCCTTCGATGGCGAAGCCTTCGGCAACGACAACCAGCGGTGCGCGACCGCGATTCTTGGTCGACTGCACCCACTCGATGATTTGATCCGTGCTCGTACGCTGCTCGGGGATCAAGATCGCGTGTGCGCCAGCAGCCATACCAGAATGCAGAGCAATCCAGCCAACGTGCCTACCCATCACCTCGGCGACCATGCATCGGCCGTGGGATTGGCCAGTGGTGCGAAGCCTGTCCATCGCGTCGGTCGCAATCTGCACCGCGGTGTCAAAGCCGAAGGTGTAGTCGGTGGCCGAAAGATCGTTGTCAACGGTCTTGGGCACTCCGACGATTTTGATGCCGGCATCGGTCAACCGCTTCGCTGCAGCTAGCGTGCCCTCACCACCGATGGCGATGAGGGATTCGACACCGAGACGCTCCATGTTCTCGGCGATGCGCTCGACGCCACCATCGCCATCGAACGGGTTGGTCCGGCTCGTTCCGAGAATCGTGCCGCCCTGTTTCGAGATGCCCTGGATGTCCCGGCGTTCGAGCGGCATGACGTTGCCTTCGACGACTCCACGCCAACCGTCCTTGAATCCAATGAACTCTTTGCCATAGATCTGGGTGCCCTTGAGGATGATCCCTCGGATCACCGCGTTGAGTCCGGGACAGTCACCACCGCTGGTCAGGATTCCGATTGACATGGGTCTATCTTGCCGTGTCGCGCATGACCTAGTGCGCCGCGCGGTTCTCGCGCTACAGTCTGAGCACACTGATCGCAGTTCACGAGAGCGATCGTTCGAGGATCCGCAGCTCGATTACTCAAGGAGAGATCATGTCTGACGCAACACCCGTTCCCCCGGTCCCGGACCCGTACTCAGCGCCACCTCCCGCCAACCAGTACTCCGCGCCGCCGGCCGCGCAAGCTGGTGACGGCAAGACCCTGGGGGTCGTTGCGCTGGTTCTCGCGTTCGTTGCTCAGCTGCTCGGCCTGATCCTCGGCATTGTTGCGCGCAATCAGTCAAAGAGAGCGGGCGTGACCAACACCCCGGCTACGGTCGCGATCGTGCTCAGCATTGTGTTCATGGTGCTCGGCTTGATCGTTGCGGTGGTAATCATTGTTGGCTTGGGTGGGCAGTGTGCACAATACGGCCCAGGCATTCATGAGCTTCCCAACGGCGTCACGCTGACGTGCGGTTGAGCTGACTACTGCCGCGAGTACGTCGAAGCTTGATCGCGGTGGATTCGCGTAGTCTCGCGGAATGACGAGTGTGGCCGGTGCAGAAAGCGCGCTGCGCTCGAGCTACTCGCCGCCGCATCAGCTTGCGCCCGCGCTGATCCTGCGGCCACTGGCTCGCGGCTCTCGAGACCCGAGCTATCACTCGGACGCCACGGGAATCTGGCGTACGCTGTGCACCCCACACGGTGCAGCGACCCTGCATCTCGCAACGCACCAGCACGGCGTCGAGGCGAACGCTTGGGGTCCTGGCGCCGAGTGGGCCATCGCCGGAGTGCCAGAATCGCTCGGGGATCGCGATGACGCGAGCGGATTTGATGTCTCCAATAATGCCTTTCTCGCCGCTGCTCAGCACCGAAGCCCGGGTTTGCGGCTGCTGCGAACGCGCCAAGTCTTCGAGGCTCTGAGCTCGGCAGTGTTCGAGCAGAAAGTCACCGGTAAAGAGGCCAGGCAATCGTGGCGGACGCTCGTGCTGAAGTATGGCGAGCGAGCACCGGGCCCTGCGCCGGAGCACATGCGCGTATTCCCATCGCCAGAAGTGTGGAGGCGCGTGCCGTCGTGGGAGTGGCACAAGGCCGGCGTCGGCCCGCAGCGGTCAGACACGATGATGCGAGCAGCGGTCGTCGCGGCATCCATCGAACGAACCATCGAACTTGGCTTCGGCGGGCCGCTCGTCGAAAAGGCGCTGCGCAGCATTCCCGGCGTTGGAGTGTGGACTGCGGCTGAGACCATGCAGCGCGCCCACGGCGATCCAGACTCGCCGAGCGTCGGCGACTACCACTTGCCTTCACTAGTCGGCTGGGCGCTGATCGGTAAACCGGTCGATGACGACGGGATGCTCGAATTGCTCGAGCCGTGGCGTGGGCACCGGCAGCGCGTGATGCGTCTGATCGAGTCGAGCGGCTTTGCCAAACCGAAGTTCGGGCCGCGGATGACGGTACAGGACCACCGCGGACACTAACGACGGTGCTTTGGCGAGAATCCACAACCCAACCAGTGCGCTGTGCCGCAAGCCCATAGCCTGACGCAGTGAACATGATCTTTCGAACCATCATTCATATGATCCGTTCGCAGCTCGCGAGCCGGCTCGGGATACGAGACGTTGGTCGGGTGCGGCTCATGGTGCTCCCCACCGACCTCGACGTGCTCGGACACATGAACAACGGCATCTACTTTTCGCTGATGGATCTCGGTCGCCTCGATCTGCTCGTTCGGGCGGGCGCCTGGAAGAAACTCAGCTCGGTGGGGTTCTACCCGGTCATGGCGAATGAGACCATCAGCTTTCGCAAATCGCTCAAACCGTGGCAACGGTTCGTTCTCGAGACCCGAGTTGTCGGAGTCGATGATCGAGCGGTGTACGTCGAACAGCGCTTCACGGTCGACGGCGAAATTTATGCCAACGCGATGACGCGCGCCCGCTTCCTCAAGAAGTCGGGTGGAACGGTCTCGGTGGCCGAGCTCGCCGGACTGCTGGGGCACGACGTCGCGGGCCTGATACCGCCAACATGGGTGCGCGAATGGGCCGATCACGTTGCACTGCCGTCAACCCGACAGGCTGCACCAAGTCAGTGGGGTGAAGGCGAATGGGGTGAAGGCGAGAACCCTTGACGAATACCCTTGAGGGATGGCCCCCATCTCTCGCAAGCCTGTAACTCAAAAGAATGTCGTAACACCAGACCCGTCAACAACACCAGAGGAGCCAGCAGTCCTCGACGCTGACAAGGTGTGGAGCGACCGGTTCGGACGGGTAGCGATTCGCTGCGCACAGATCCTGTTGGTCTTGCTCTTGGCGACCGTGCTTGTCTTCGCGCTCGTGCAACTCAAGCTCGTCGTGATCCCGCTCCTCATCGCGACCATCGTTGCGTCGGCGTGCGCCCCGGTGATTATGTGGTTGCGTGCTCGCGGCCTGCCGCCGATCGCGGCGGCGTGGGTCACGCTTCTGGCTGGCCTTATTCTGCTCGGTGGGATTGTCACGCTCATTGTGTTTGCCGTCCGCAACCAATTCGGCGAACTGCGGGTGGCAGCTATCGAGGGAATCGACAAGCTGCAGAATTTTCTTGTCACCGGCCCTCTGCCGATCGACGCGCAGCAGATCGAAGAGGCTCGCGCATCCATCATCGACTTCTTCACGAGCGCACAATTCGGTTCCGGTGCCCTCGCCGGAGTGACCGTGGCTGGTGAGGTTCTGGCGGGGATCGTCCTCGCCATTGTGATTCTGTTCTTCTTTCTGAAGGATGGCGACATCATCTGGCGCTTCTTCTTGAGTCCGTTCAACTCGAGACGCCAAGAGCGCGGTGAGCGGATCGGGCGCACGGGTGTTCGTGTGCTCGGCGGCTACATTCGCGGCACCTCGGTGATCGCCCTTGTCGATGCGACCGCGATTGGCATTGGGCTTGCGATCCTCGGCGTGCCCCTTGCGCTGCCGCTGGCGGTGATCGTCTTCCTCCTTTCCTTCATTCCTCTATTGGGTGCAACCCTCGCCGGCGTTCTCGCGGCCCTCGTCGCACTGGTCGCCAACGGACCGGTCGTCGCGCTCATCGTGATTCTCATCGTGATCGGCGTCAATCAACTGGAGGGCAACTTCCTCCAGCCGGTGGTCATGGCCCAGGCGCTCAAGTTACACCCGCTCGTGATTCTGGTTGCGCTCGCGGCTGGCGCGATCCTCGGCGGTATCGTCGGTGCGGTGCTCGCCGTACCGCTTGCCGCGGTGAGCTGGGCAATCGTGAAGGTCTGGAACAACCCCGATGGTGAACTCCAACTCACCACGCCGCCGCGCCGCCGGCGCAAAGCTGCCTCACCCAAGGCCGCCGCGTACTGAGCGCGATTCCCTGCTGCGGCAAACTGATTCAGGATGCCTCGAGCACGGCCATCGCCGCATTATGTCCGCCGATTCCACTCACCGCGCCGCCGCGGCGGGCTCCGGACCCGCACAACAGCACGCGCGGGTGCGCGGTTGCGACACCCCAGCGTTCAGCCGGGGACGATAGCGATTCGTCATCCTCGACGAACGGCCAATCGAGTGGTCCATGGAAGATGTTGCCACCCGGCAAACCCAAGGCATGCTCTAGATCGAG
>JBGSTT010000193.1:0-2511 GCA_041736385.1 Rhodoglobus sp.
AAGAACCGGGGATCGCGCAGAAGCGGTAAGCAACGGTCGCGACATCGTCTCAATCCTCACCATTCTCAACTTCGACCGGGAGATTCTTGACCTCTCCCTCGCGCTCGTTGAGCGGCATCCGACTGTTCGCGGCCGGGATGCGGTGCATGCCGCAACGGCGATGGCCTACGGAATCGAGCGAATCGCATCGACCGACCGCGCTTTCGACGACATCCCTGGGATCACCCGGGTGGATCCACTGACGTTTCAGTAGACAGAAACAGGGTCAGCGACCAGCGAAAACGGCGTTGAGCAATTCATCCATTCGCACGCCAACGTCTGGCTCCGTCGCGTCGAGGCGGTTCGTGAGGAGCACCAGGCAGAGACCAGAGTCCGGCGAAATCCAAAACTGCGACCGGCACCATCCTTCGTGGCCGAACGCGCTGTGATCGAGCAGTCCCTGGCGGCGCGGCAAGTTGAATCCGAGGCCGAAGTTCTCAAGGTGCTTGGAAGGGTCGGGGTCGATCACGTACAGTCCGGTCGTGCGGGAGACGCGCATCGCCTCGAGCGTGACGGGTGCCATGACAGCACCGTCCTGTGCCAAAAGGGATTGCCCGATCGCGAGCAGGTCGGCGGCGCGAGCGGCAGCTCCGGCGGCCGGGTGCCTCAACGCGAGAAGCTCTGATGGCACGTGCTCGTAGCGGTCGCCACCGTGCACCGTATGGATGCCATCGGTATCGAACGAGAGTCCGCCGGCACCTACTGCCGCGGTCATTGACGCAAACTCGTCCTCAAACGCGCGGCCCGTCGCGTGCTCGACGAGTGCGGCAACACCGGCCCAGGTGATGTTGGTGTATCGGCGCGCAGTGCCGGGCACGTATTCGATGGGAGCGCGCTCGATCGTGTCGCGCAAGGTTGTCGCCCCGCCGTGCGGCCGATCGCCGAGGTTGAGATCGGCGACGCCAGAGGTGTGGCTCATCAAGTGGCCGAGGGTGACTTCCGAGCTGATGAAGGCGGGCAGTGCATCCCGCAACGGGGCATCAACCGTCAGCAGGCCGCGCTCGACGGCGCGCATTGCCGTGAGCGCGACAAGCGGTTTTGTGACCGAGTAGAGGGCAAAGCGGTCGTCGACCTTCGCAACGCGCCCCGCGTCTGTACCGAAGGCTTCGAGGCTTAGCACGCCGCCCGCGTCGGCGATGCCGAGCACGGCGACGGGAAGTCTGCCAGCCTCGACGTGACGGCGTGTCCACTCGTTTGCGGCGGCGAACGTTCGCTCAGTGGGACCCGACGGAGACATGGTCGTTGGCATGGTCGTTGGCATGGTCAGAGACTAACAAGCCCAGCGCAACGAATAAGCTCAGCGCAACTGGCTGAATGCCTCAGCCTTGCGGGTCGGCCCGAACACCAGGATCGTGTCATCCGGGCTAATCATCGTTTCGGCAGTGGTGTACTGCCATCGGCCGCCGGTCGGCTTGACGGCGGTGATCGTTACCCCGGTGTCGTCACGCACGTGCGATTCTGAGAGAGTCTTGCCGACCATACGCGCGGGCGGGCTCATCTTGACGATCGAGAAGTCCTCACCGATTTCGAGGTAGTCCTGCATGGATCCGCGAACCAAGTGGGCCACGCGCTTGCCCATCTCTTTCTCGGGGTAAACCACATGCTCGACCCCGAGTTGCTCGAGAATCGTGCCGTGCGCATCATTGACGGCCTTCGCCCACAAATTACTGATTCCGAACCGCAGCAACAGCGAAGTCGTGAGAATGCTCGACTGAATGTCGCTGCCGATCGCGACCACGACTCGATCGAAGTCCGGCACCGCTAGCTGGCGCAAGACCTCTTCCTTCGTCGTGTCGGCTTGCACGACGTGGGTGAGTTGGCCGTTGAGCGCCTGCACGACGTCCTCACGAGCGTCGATGCCGAGCACCTCGGTGCCATTGGCCATGAGCTCGAGAGCCAGCGATCCCCCGAACCGGCCAAGACCGATCACCGCCACGGAGTCTGCATCGGCCACCCGTTTGGGATCCCCGCTGATTTTTCGCAACCTAACCAATGAGTGGCCTTTCTTTCGGCAGTTGATAGAGGATGCCGCGCTCCCGCAACGCGAGCGCGGACGCAAACGTGATCGGACCGAGCCGGCCAATGAACATCAGTAAACACAGAATCAGCTGGGACATGATCGGAAGATCCGCCGTGATGCCGGTCGAGAGCCCAACCGTCGAGAATGCCGACACCGATTCGAACAGCACTGGTCCGAGCGGCAGTCCCGTTTCGATCATGATCACGACGGTACCGGCAACGATCACGCCAACGGCGAGGAGCACAACCGAGATTGCCTGGCGATGCACTGCGCGCGAAAGTCGCTTGCCGAACACGTTCACGACTCCATCACCGCGAATCTCGGCGATAAGGATGAACAGGAGAACCGCAAAGGTGGTCACTTTGATGCCGCCCGCGGTACCGGCCGATCCACCACCGATGAACATTAGTGCGATCATCCCGAACTGGGTCGCGCCGTCTGTCGCACCAATA
>JBGSTT010000194.1:0-2505 GCA_041736385.1 Rhodoglobus sp.
AAGAACCGGGGATCGCGCAGAAGCGGTAAGCAACGGTCGCGACATCGTCTCAATCCTCACCATTCTCAACTTCGACCGGGAGATTCTTGACCTCTCCCTCGCGCTCGTTGAGCGGCATCCGACTGTTCGCGGCCGGGATGCCGTGCATGCCGCAACGGCGATGGCCTACGGGATCACGCGAATCGCATCGACCGACCGTGCTTTCGATGACATCCCTGGAATCACGCGGGTGGATCCGCTGACGTTTCAGTAGAGCCAAACAGGGTCAGCGACCAGCGAAGACGGCGTTGAGCAATTCATCCATTCGCACGCCGACGTCTGGCTCCGTCGCGTCGAGGCGGTTCGTGAGGAGTACCAGGCAGAGACCAGAGTCCGGTGAAATCCAGAACTGCGACCGGCACCATCCTTCGTGGCCGAACACGCTGTGATCGAGCAGTCCACCGCGGCGCGGCAAGTTGAATCCGATGCCGAAGTTCTCGAGGTGCTTTGAAGGGTCGGGGTCGATCACGTACAGTCCGGTCGTGCGGGAAACACGCATCGCCTCGAGCGTGACGGGTGCCAGGACGGCACCATCCTGTGCCAAAAGGGATTGCCCGATCGCGAGCAGGTCTGCGGCGCGAGCGGCGGCACCGGCGGCCGGGTGCCGCAACGTGAAAAGCTCGGAGGGCTCGTGCTCGTAGCGGTCGCCGCCGTGCACCGCGTGGGTGCCGTCGGTGTCGAACGACAGTCCGGTGCCACCTACTGCCGCGGTCATTGCCGCAAACTCATCCTCAAACGCGCGGCCCGTCGCGTGCTCGACGAGTGCGGCAACACCGGCCCAAGTGATGTTGGTATACCGGCGCGCCGTGCCAGGCACGTATTCGATGGGAGCGCGCTCGATGGACTCGCGCAATGTTGTCGCCCCGCCGTGGGGCCGACTGCCGAGGACGAGATCGGCGACGCCAGAGGTGTGGCTCATCAAGTGGCCGAGGGTGACATCCGCGCTGATGAAGGCTGGCAGTGCATCCCGCAATGGGGTATCGACCGTCAGCAGACCGCGCTCGACGGCGCGCATTGCCGTGAGCGCAACGAGCGGTTTGGTGACTGAGTAGAGCGCAAAGCGGTCTTCTACTTTCGCAACGCGCCCGTTGTCTGTGCCGAAGGCTTCGAGGCTCAGCACGCCGCTCGCGTCGGCGATGCCGAGCACGGCGACGGGGAGTCTGCCAGCCTCGACGTGGCGGCGCGTCCAGTCGTTTGCCGCGGCAAACGTTCGATCAGTGGGACCGGTCAGTGGCATGGGCGGTGGCATGGTCAGTGGCATGGTCGGTGGCATGGTCAGAGACTAACAAGCTCAGCGCAACTGGCTGAATGCCTCGGCCTTGCGGGTCGGCCCGAACACCAGGATCGTGTCATCCGGGCTGATCATCGTGTCGGCAGTGGTGTACTGCCACCGGCCGCCGGTCGGCTTGACGGCCGTGATCGTCACGCCGGTGTCGTCTCGCACGTGCGATTCTGAGAGCGTCTTGCCGACCATACGCGCTGGCGGGCTCATCTTGACGATCGAGAAGTCCTCACCGATTTCGAGGTAATCCTGCATGGATCCTCGAACCAAGTGGGCTACGCGCTTGCCCATCTCCTTCTCGGGGTAAATCACATGCTCGACGCCCAGTTGCTCAAGAATCGTGCCGTGTGCGTCATTGACGGCCTTCGCCCACAAATTACTGATTCCGAACCGCAGCAAGAGCGAAGTCGTGAGAATGCTCGACTGAATATCGCTGCCGATCGCGACCACGACTCGATCGAAGTCCGGCACCGCTAGCTGGCGCAAGACCTCCTCCTTCGTCGTGTCTGCTTGCACGACGTGGGTGAGCTGGCCGTTGAGCGCTTGCACGACGTCCTCGCGAGCGTCGATGCCGAGCACCTCGGTGCCATTGGCCATGAGCTCGAGAGCAAGCGATCCCCCGAACCGTCCAAGACCGATCACCGCCACCGAGTCTGCATCGGCAACCCGCTTGGGGTCCCCGCTGACTTTTCGCAACCTAACCAATGAGTGGCCTTTCTTTCGGCAGTTGATAGAGAATGCCGCGCTCCCGCAGCGCGAGCGCGGACGCAAACGTGATCGGACCGAGACGTCCAATGAACATCAATAAGCACAGAATCAGCTGGGACATGATCGGAAGATCCGCCGTGATGCCGGTCGAGAGCCCAACCGTCGAGAATGCCGACACCGATTCGAACAACACCGGCCCGAGCGGCAGACCCGTTTCGATCATGATCACGACGGTACCCGCAACGATCACGCCAACGGCGAGGAGCACAACCGAGATTGCCTGGCGATGCACTGCGCGCGAAAGTCGCTTGCCGAACACGTTCACGACTCCATCGCCGCGAATCTCGGCGATAAGGATGAACAGGAGAACCGCAAAGGTGGTCACTTTGATGCCGCCCGCGGTACCGGCCGATCCACCACCGATGAACATTAGTGCGATCATCCCGAACTGGGTCGCGCCGTCTGTCGCACCAATA
>JBGSTT010000213.1:0-27656 GCA_041736385.1 Rhodoglobus sp.
AGAGTTCATGCAATCGACGATGCCGAAGCTCAGCGCAGTTCGGGATGCCATCTCAGCTGCAGGGACGGACGTCTGGCTGCAAGTCGACGGCGGTATCGACCTTTCGACGATAGCAATCGCGCGCGATGCCGGCGCCGACACTTTCGTCGCCGGGTCTGCGGTCTTCCGTTCTGCCGATCCGGCTGCACAGATCGCCGCACTACGTCGGCACGCCGAAGCTCGCGTCGACGAGCGCGGCGCCGGCAAGGTCAGCATTCGTAAGCCGTGCGGCTGAGGTGCAGGTTCTGCTCGTCGAGTTCTGGCACGATGAGAGGATGACAGATTCTCCGCGCACGAAACCAGAAGTTGAGTTCACCGAAGGCCCAGAGCCGACAGAACTCGTGATCATCGACATCGAGGAAGGAAGCGGTGATATCGCAGCACCTGGTGCGACGGTAGAAGTGCACTACCTGGGAGTCGATTTCGAATCCGGTGAGGAATTCGACTCGAGTTGGAGCCGGGGTCAATCAATCCAGTTCCCGCTCGCTGGTTTGATCAAGGGGTGGCAAGACGGCATCCCCGGAATGAAGGTTGGCGGTCGTCGCCAGTTGATCTGCCCACCACATCTGGCCTACGGTCCAGTCGGCGGCGGGCATCGCCTCTCTGGTCGCACGCTCACCTTCGTGATCGACCTGCTTGGAGTCAAGTAGCCTGTACCCGTGAAAACCTTCGAGGAGCTCTTCATCGAGCTGAGCGAGAAGGGTCAGTCGCGCCCAGTGGGGTCTCGAACCACCGCACTCCTCGACGGCGGAGTTCATGCGATCGGCAAGAAGATCGTCGAAGAGGCCGCCGAAGTGTGGATGGCGGCGGAGTACGAATCGGACGATGACACGGCAAACGAAATTTCGCAATTGGTCTATCACCTTCAAGTGCTGATGGTCGCGAAGGGGCTAACCCCGGCGGATGTCTGGCGACATTTGTAGGCCGCTGACGCATCCCCCCGCCCCAAGGCTCCGGCTGAAGGGGTACGACGTTGAAGAAAGACCACCATGCTCAAGATCGCCGTACCGAACAAGGGCTCACTCAGTGAGATCGCGGCCGAAATGCTTACTGAGGCGGGCTACCACGGTCGTCGTGACGCGCGTGCGTTGAGCGCATTCGACCCACGCAATGATGTCGAGTTCTTCTACCTTCGTCCCAGGGACATTGCGACCTATGTCGGCTCCGGAGCGTTGGATGTCGGCATCACCGGTCGCGACCTCCTGCTTGATTCGCGCAGCACCGCTGTCGAGATCGCCGCACTCGACTTCGGCGGCTCAACGTTCCGGTTTGCTGCGTCGCCGGGACGGTTTGCGACGCTCGCGGAGCTTGTCGGCATGCGGGTAGCGACCAGCTACCCCGCGCTAGTCGGAGACTTCCTCGCACGCAACGGCGTGCAGGTCACGATCGTATCGCTCGATGGTGCTGTGGAATCGGCCGTCAAGCTTGGGGTAGCGGATGCCGTCGCTGACGTCGTCGAGACAGGCTCAACCCTGCGCGCTCAAGGCTTGGAGATCTTCGGTCCGGTGATCCTTGATTCGACCGCAGTGCTTATCAGTGCAAACCCGGAGGTACCCGGCATCTCAACGTTGCAACGTCGGCTTCACGGAGTGCTCGTCGCGCGCCAGTATGTCCTCGTCGACTACGACATTCCCGTTGTGCTCGTTGACGCGGCAACGAAGATAACCCCGGGGCTCGAGAGCCCGACACTATCGCCACTCCACGATCCGGCGTGGGTCGCAGTGCGTGCCATGGTGCCCAAGTCCGATGCCAACCACGTAATGGATGAGCTGTACGAAGTGGGCGCACGCGCGATCCTTGTCAGCGCAATTCACGCTGCGCGGATCTGAGATGCCGGTCGCCGTTCGCGTGATCCCGTGTCTCGACGTCGCGGCCGGACGCGTTGTGAAAGGCGTCAACTTCTTGAACCTGCGTGATGCGGGAGACCCGGTCGAGCTTGCGCGGCGTTACTACGAACAGGGTGCAGACGAGATCACCTTCCTCGACGTCACGGCTACTGTCGACGAGCGCGCGACGATGTATGACGTTGTCCGCGCGACCGCCGAGCAGGTGTTTATACCGCTGACGGTCGGCGGGGGAGTGCGCTCAGCCGACGATGTCGCTCGGCTTCAAGCGAACGGGGCAGACAAGGTTGGGGTCAATAGTGCCGCAATTGCCCGGCCAGGACTTCTCGACGAGATTGCTGATCGTTTCGGCGCGCAAGCGCTCGTGCTGTCTCTTGATGTCAAGCGGCGAGGGGCCAACTGGATCGTGACCACTCACGGCGGTCGGACGGAAACGGCCATCGACGCGCTTGATTGGGCTCGGGAAGGTATCAACCGAGGCGCTGGGGAGCTGCTAGTCAACTCGATCGATGCGGACGGAACCAAGGCGGGTTTCGATCTGGAACTCATTGCGGCAGTGCGCGCGCTCAGTTCAGTACCGGTGATCGCGAGCGGTGGGGCAGGCGCGGCAGAGCATTTTGCGCCAGCCGTTGCCGCCGGCGCTGACGCTGTGCTCGCAGCATCCGTATTTCACAACGGAGAATTGACGGTGAGCGATATTAAGCGTTCATTGAATGCAGCGGGAGTGTCAACGAGATGAACGATGTGCTGACGGATGCCACGGTCGGGTTCGTGATCGACAAGGCCGTGTTCGGCGCCGATGGCTTGTTGCCGGCTGTGATTCAGGAGCAATCGACGCGCGACGTGCTCATGGTCGGCTACATGAACGCGGAGGCGCTACGGCGAACTCTCACCGAGGGAAGGGTGACGTTTTGGTCGCGCAGTCGGCAGGAGTTCTGGCGCAAGGGTGATACGAGCGGCCACGTGCAGTTCGTGCTGGCCGCCGCTCTCGACTGCGACGGAGACGCCGTGTTGGTTACGGTGCAGCAACACGGTCCAGCGTGTCACACGGGCGCTCACGCCTGTTTCGACGTCGACCGTCTAGCGCCAAAGATCGGTTCTGGCGATGACTGACTCGACAACTCGCGCAGACTTCGAGGCTCGCCTGAGTCACGGTCATGCCGTCGTACCGGTCATCCGCGAACTCTTCGCCGATGGTGAAACGCCGGTTGGCGTGTACCGAAAGCTGGCCAACGGCAAGCCAGGCACGTTCCTCCTCGAATCTGCCGAGCAGGGGGGAATCTGGTCAAGGTTCTCGTTCGTCGGCGTCTCGAGCTTCGGTGTGCTCACTCAGCATGGTGAGAAAGTCGCATGGCTCGACTACGGACTTTCCGCCGAACGCGCACTCGGAAATCAGGGCACCCAACATCCTCAACTCGGTCCCCTCGATTCGATCGCCGCGCTCTATGAGCGCTGGCAGACCCCACAAGTGCCAGAGCACCCGCCGCTGACCGGCGGTTTGGTCGGGTTCATCGGGTGGGAAGCCATCCGGCAGATCGAACACCTGCCGGACGCGCCGCCAGCCGATTTCAGTGTCCCAGGCCAAGCATTGAGCTTCGTTTCAGAACTCGTTGTGCTCGATCACCGTTTCGGAACGGTGTTGCTGATCGCGGCAGCGCTCAACGACGGTGTTGAATCGGCTGACGAACTGTGGTCGGGGGCGCAGTCGCGCCTCGACAAGATGCAGACGCAGCTCGCCGAACCGAGCCTGGCCTATTTGGCAGAGGTCAAGCTGAGCATCGAACCAGCGGCGCGAGCGCGCACGACTCAAGCGCAATTCAGCGCAGCAATAGAACGCTCGAAGCAGTACATCCGCGATGGCGATGTGTTTCAGGTCGTCATTTCACAGCGTTTCGACCTCGAGCTTTCGGCGACACCGATCGACGTCTACCGCGTTCTTCGCACTCTAAACCCCTCGCCGTACATGTACCTGCTTTCACTGAATGATGCCGATGGGAAGCCGTATTCGATCGTCGGATCGAGCCCGGAAGCTCTCGTGAAGGTCACAAGCAGTCGCGTGTACATGCATCCGATCGCTGGCTCGCGGCCGCGTGGCGAGAATCCCGAGCGGGATCAGGCGCTGTCAGACGAACTGCTCGCTGACGAAAAGGAGCAAGCCGAGCACCTCATGCTCGTCGACCTCGCGCGAAACGATCTGCTGAAAGTGTGCGTCCCGGGAACTGTCGAGGTCACCGAGTTCATGCAGGTTGAGCGGTTCAGCCACATCATGCACCTTGTTTCATCGGTTGAGGGCGACCTTGCGGCTGGCAAGAGCCCGATCGACGTCTTCCGCGCGACCTTCCCGGCCGGCACACTCTCTGGTGCGCCGAAGCCGCGAGCGCTCGAGATCATCGATGAACTCGAGCCAGCGCAGCGTGGCGTCTATGGCGGTGTTGTCGGGTACATCGACTTCGCCGGCGATGCTGATCTCGCGATAGCCATCCGCACAGCCACGATCTTCGACGGAGTGGCACGGGTGCAGGCGGGAGCCGGAGTCGTCGCTGACTCTGATCCACAGAAAGAGTACGAAGAGTCGATCAACAAAGCCGCGGCACCGTTGAGAGCCGTCGCCATCGCCAACGCACTCCGCACGCTGTGATGGGCCGTGCTGGAGTAAGCCCTGCTCGAATGGACCCCGCTCGAATGAGCCCGGCTCGAATCCGTTCCAGCGTCGTGTTGGCTGGTCTCGTCTTCTCAGGTCTCGCGTTTGTCGCATGGACCCAGTCATGGCTCACAGTCGTGTTCGCTGATGGCAGCAGCGTCGAAGTACCGGGGGATGCCGCGGCACCCGGGCTCGCTGCACTCTCCCTCGCCGCACTCGCCCTATTTGCTTCGCTCACCATCGCGGGGCCTCGCGTTCGGGCGGTCTTGGGAGTCTTAGCGGTCGCAATTGGTGCGCTGGTCGCTGGCTCCAGTGTCGGCGCGCTGGCAAACCCGATCAGTGCGGCTGCGTCCACGGTGACCAGCGTCACCGGGGTTGCCGGGGCCAACTCCCTCAACGTGCTTGTCGCGTCCATCGTCACAACGCCGTGGGTTGTCGTTGCGATTGCCGCAGGCGCGTGCCTTGTCCTGACCGGAACGGCGATTCTCTTGACCGGTCGGCGTTGGCCGCGAGTCACTCGCAAGTACAGCGCCGAGGGCTCAGAAGGCACCGCTCGCGCGAAAGCAACATCGGGCGTTCAGATTTCGTCGACCAACGAGTCCCAACAGCCTGACCTGAACGAGAATGTGGTGTTACGCTCAGCGATCGATGATTGGGACTCGCTCAGCAAGGGTGATGACCCTACTCGTGGGTAGTTTCAGCCTTGCCAGTGGCGCATGGCGGCGCTCGAGGTATCGGTAGAATTAGGTCAATCGCACGAAACGGAGCACCGACAACTATGAGCGCTGAGTCTGACCCAGGACACGGAAACTCGCCAGCTGCCTGGATCGCGGTAACCATCATCATCATCGCGTTTGCGATAGGCACTCTTGGCTACTGGTTCAACCTTTCCTGGTTGGTGTGGGCATCCGTCGGTCTCGTCGGGGTTGGTGCACTGAGTGGCTATGTGATCGCTAAGGCTGGCTACGGCGTCGGCGGCGACAAGTTGACGTCAAAGAGCCACATCTAACGTGCTTGAGGAACTTGTTGGAGGCGCCCTTGCAGACGCCGCCGTGCGGCGCGAGCGGCACCCGCTGAATCAGGTCGAGGCAGAGGCGCTGGCCCAGAAACCTCCCCTGGACGCACTTGCGGCCCTTGCCCCTCGAGACAGCGTGCACATCATCGCTGAAGTGAAGCGTTCAAGCCCGTCGAAGGGCACACTGGCGGCGATCGCGGATCCAGCCGCGCTTGCGCTCGACTTTCAGAGCGGCGGTGCAAGCGCCGTGAGTGTCCTGACCGAGGGCCGAAAGTTCGGCGGCTCACTCGAGGATCTTGTCGCGATTCGCAACGCCGTCAGTATTCCGGTCTTGCGCAAAGATTTTATCGCCGAACCATACCAACTGTTCGAGGCTCGGGCTGCTGGAGCAGACCTGGCTTTATTGATTGTCGCCGCTCTCGACAACGCCACGCTCACCGAGTTGTTCAAGCTCACAAACGAATTGGGGATGACCGCGTTGGTTGAAACGCACAGCGCGGACGAGGTTGAACGAGCGCTAGATCTCGGCGCCGACCTCATTGGCGTCAATGCTCGTGACCTGAGCACATTCGAACTCGATCAGGACTTGTTCGGTTCGCTTGCTGACCGCATACCCAGCGGCGTCATTCGAGTTGCTGAGTCAGCCGTGAAGTCTGCGGCGGATGTTGCGCACTATCGACGCTCTGGGGCTGACGCCGTATTGGTTGGCGAAGCACTGGTTACGAGCGACCCGCTCGCAACCCTCAGCGGATTTCTGGCCGTCTGATGGCGCTCCGCGATGAACTCGGGCCGTACTTCGGTGAATATGGGGGCCGTTATGTACCAGAGTCATTGATTGCGGCTCTGGATGAGCTTGATGTGGCGTACACAACCGCGAAGTCAGATCCAGCGTTCGCTGCAGAACTTAGCGCATTGCACGCGACATATACGGGACGGCCGTCGATCATCACGGAGGTGCCGCGGTTCGCAGTCCACGCCGGCGGAGCTCGCGTGATCCTCAAGCGCGAAGATCTGAATCACACCGGCTCACACAAGATCAATAACGTCCTGGGACAGGCGCTCCTGGCACGACGTCTCGGCAAGAAGCGGCTCATCGCCGAGACCGGAGCTGGTCAGCACGGTGTCGCGAGCGCGACCGCTGCTGCGCTGTTCGGCATGGAGTGCGTCGTCTACATGGGGGAAGTCGACACGGAACGCCAAGCACTCAACGTCGCCAGAATGCGGCTGCTCGGCGCAGAGGTCATCCCGGTGACGACGGGTTCACGCACGTTGAAGGATGCGATCAACGACGCGTTGCGGGACTGGGTTGCGAATGTGGATACCACCCACTATCTCCTCGGCACGGTTGCTGGTCCCCATCCTTTCCCGGTTATGGTTCGCGACTTCCACAAGATCATCGGAGAAGAGGCGCGACAACAGGTGCTCGAACTGACGGGTCGACTCCCGGATGCCGTAACGGCCTGTGTCGGTGGCGGAAGCAACGCGATGGGGATCTTCCACGCCTTCCTCGATGACCCGGAGGTGGCGCTGTACGGCTACGAAGCTGCCGGTGACGGCCACCTCACAGAACGTCACGCCGCCACGATCACGCGCGGTCGCCCCGGGGTGCTCCACGGCGCTCGTAGCTACTTGCTTCAGGATGCGGATGGCCAGACCGTCGAGTCGCACTCGATCTCGGCCGGCTTGGACTACCCGGGCGTCGGACCGGAGCATTCCTGGCTCAATGACATCGGGCGGGCGCACTACTTGCCCATCACGGACGACGAAGCGATGCAAGCCATGCGGCTGCTGAGTCGCACTGAGGGAATTATCCCGGCAATCGAGACCGCGCATGCGCTCGCCGGAACAATGAAGCTCGGGAGTGAGCTCGGGCCCGAGGCGACGATTCTGGTCAACCTCAGCGGCCGTGGCGACAAAGACATGGAGACGGCCGGGAACTACTTCGAGTTGTTCGACCGCAAGGCGGAAGAGCAAATCACGGCAGGGCGAGCATGACGACGGTTGCCGAGGTGCTTGCCCAGCGTAATGACGCATCGTCAGGAGCGCTCATCGGGTATCTTCCCGCCGGCTATCCAACCCTCGACGCGAGCGTGGACGCGGCGGTCGCACTCGCCGAGAACGGCGTGGACATTATCGAACTCGGGCTACCATACTCGGATCCGGTCATGGACGGCCCCGTCATTCAGAAAGCCACCCAAACCGCACTCGCTGGAGGCTTCCGCCTTCAAGACGGTTTCGACGCGGTTGCGGCGATAACCGCGCGCGTCCAAGTGCCTGTGCTGGTGATGACCTACTGGAATCCGGTCTTGCAGTTTGGTGTAGAACGGTTCGCCGACGAGCTTCTCGCAGCCGGAGGCGCTGGCCTCATTACGCCAGACTTGATCGCTGACGAAGCAGCTTTGTGGCTCGAGGCCTCCGATAGAACCCATCTTGAGCGGGTCTTTCTCGCGGCACCGTCGTCGACCGACGTGCGACTAGAACAGGCTTCGCAGCGCAGTCGGGGATTCGTCTACGCCGTATCGACCATGGGAATAACGGGCGCTCGCCGCGATGTGGACTCTGCGGCGCGGGCGCTCGTTCGCCGGCTTCGAGAGGCCGGCTCGACTCGCGCCTGTGTCGGACTTGGTATTTCAACGGCCGACCAAGTGCGCGAGGTACTCGAGTATGCCGATGGTGCGATTGTTGGCTCCGCGCTGGTTTCTGCACTTACCGATGGCGGCGTTGCGGCGGTCGGCCGCACGGCTGCCGCCCTGTCTGCCGGTACTAGGCTGACCTAGTTCTCTCGCTGAAAGGTGTTCCCCGTGTCGCTCATGCCCACCGGCATCCCCAGCCCGCCAAGCGAATGGCAGTTCTTCAATGTGTCCGCCTGGGTGCAGTCGACCTTCGGACTGGAGTTGCCCTTCACGCTACGCATCTACGCGTACGCAATCTGCATCCTCGTAGGGATCGTCGCGGCAACCATCCTCACCAATCGTCGGTTGACCCAACGCGGAGGCGAGCCGTGGATCGTTATCGACGTGATCATCTGGGCGATCCCGCTCGGACTCGTCGGTGCACGGTTGTGGCACGTGTTTACCCACCCAGACGACTACTTTGGCCCAGGCAAAGAGCTCATCAAGATTCTGTTCATCTGGGAGGGCGGAAACGCGCTCTTTGGCTCGCTAATTGGTGGTGCGATCGGTGCATACATCGGCTGCCGAATCGTCGGGCTACGACTGTGGAGCTTCGCGGATGCTCTTGCTCCCGGGATGCTTCTTGCTCAAGCCCTCGGTCGCCTCGGGAACTACTTCAACCAAGAACTGTACGGATTGCCGACGGATTTGCCGTGGGGCCTTCAGATAGACGCGGACAACTTAGCGTTCCCGGTCGGACTTCCGCCGGGCACATTGTTCCATCCAACGTTCCTCTACGAGATGATCTGGAACGTTGTCGGCATTGTGTTCCTGCTCGCGATGGAGCGGCGCTACCGGCTAGTGAGACGTGCGGTCGGTTCTCTCACTGTTCCCCTCCCGGTGGGCGAGCCGGTTCGCAGGTTGCAGTGGGGCAAAGTCTGGGCGTTGTACATGATCTGGTACGGACTGGGCCGTGTCGTATTCGAGTCCATTCGGATCGACCCGAGCGAAATCATCCTCGGCTTGCGCGTCAATGTCTGGGGAGCGCTCTTGGCTATCGCCGTTGGTGTGATCCTGTTTGCGATCCAGTCTCGCAATCATGAAGGGTCAGAACCGAGTGTTTACTTGCCTGGTCGCGAATGGATTCCAGAGGGTGCGGTAGACTCGGAGGAGACCTATTCAGACAGTGACGATCGCGGCGATGAAGCCAAAATTGCCGTCACACCCTCGTCCTCTTAGGTCGTGAGAACGATTATCCCGCAGCAAAGCTCGCCACAAGCGGAGTGTTTGACCTGAGTCCTGATAACCGGGACTGATTCCCACGTGGGCCATTGACGTCCCGCTTCGCCCGTGCTCCAACGTGAGGTCCGTCTCGATGACCCTAAAACCACCCTCTGAACGCTTCAGTGCCGTCCCGGCACGTGCTGGACTCTATGACCCGCGGAATGAGCGCGACGCCTGCGGACTGGCCATGGTTGCGACGCTTCGAGGCACCGCAGGCCACGACATCATCACCACTGCGCTGACCGCACTGCGCAATCTTGAGCACCGCGGCGCCGTCGGCTCAGACGCCGGTACGGGCGACGGCGCAGGAATAATTACGCAGTTGCCCGACACTTTTCTGCGCGCAGTCGCTGACTTCGAGCTTCCGCCGGTCGGGCGTTACGTCGTCGGGATGGCCTTCCTTCCGAAAAATGCCGAGGAACGTGAGCTCGTTAAGTCCGGCATAGCGGAGATTGCTCACAGCGAAGAACTTACTGTCCTCGGCTGGCGCGAAGTTCCAGTGCGGCCAGAGGTGATTGGTTCACTTGCACGGGAGGCAATGCCTGCGTTTGAGCAACTCTTTCTGGTTTCGAGTCGAACAGACGAGCGCGGTCCAGTCGGCGGAATGCCACTCGAACGACAGGCGTTCCGGCTGCGCAAACGCGCCGAGCATGAGCTCCACGCCTATTTCCCATCCCTGTCTTCGCGCACGCTTGTGTACAAGGGCATGGTCACGACTCTGCAACTTGAGCCCTTCTATCCCGATCTCTCTGATGAGCGCTTCGCTTCAAAACTTGCTCTCGTCCACTCGAGGTACTCGACGAACACGTTCCCATCGTGGCCACTTGCTCAGCCGTTCCGCACGATTGCGCACAACGGCGAGATCAACACGATTCAGGGAAACCGCAACTGGATGCGCGCGCGACAGTCCCAGCTCGAGAGTGACGCGCTCGGCGACCTGAAACCACTCCTTCCGATCAACACTCCGGGCGCGAGCGACTCTGCATCATTCGACGAGGTAGTCGAACTGCTCAATCTGGCTGGACGCAGCCTGCCGCACGCGATGATGATGATGGTTCCTGAGGCATACGAAAATCAACAAGATGTCGACCCGAGCCGTCGCGCCTTCTACGAGTACCACTCGATGCTCATGGAACCGTGGGACGGACCTGCAGCGCTCGTCTTCACGGACGGCTCGCTTGTCGGTGCAACTCTCGACCGCAACGGCCTGCGGCCGGGACGCTACCTGGTGACCGATGACGGACTTGTTGTGCTTGCTAGCGAGATTGGCGTCTTCGACGTCGACCCAAGCAGGGTTGTGCGAAAGGGGCGCCTCCGGCCGGGAAAGATGTTTCTCGTCGACACCGCCGAAGGTCGAATCATCGAGGATGACGAGGTCAAGGCGGAGCTCGCAGCATCCAAGCCGTGGGCAGAATGGCTCGACGCCGGCCGGATCGCTCTAAAGGACCTGCCGGAACGTGAGCACATCGTGCACACTCCGGCATCGGTGAGTCGTCGCCAGCGCACCTTTGGGTACACCGAGGAAGAGCTGCGCATACTGGTAATGCCAATGGCTCAGAATGCTGCCGAACCCCTCGGCGCGATGGGATCAGACACCCCGATCGCGATTCTTTCTGACCGCCCGCGGTTGTTGTTCGACTACTTCACCCAGCAGTTTGCACAAGTCACGAACCCGCCACTCGATTCCATTCGCGAAGAAGTCGTGACATCGATGAAGCTCGGACTCGGTCCTGAGCGCAATCTGCTGACCGCAACCCCGGAGCATGTTCGGCAGGTAACCCTCGACTTTCCGGTCATCGACAACGACGAACTTGCGAAGATCCAGCACATCGACTTGCGGGCTGGCAGCGCGCGCACGACGACCGTCAAGGGCCTGTACCGGGTCGACAAAGGGCCAAAGGCGATGGAAAAGCGCCTGGCCCAGATGTGCGTTGAAGCTGACGAAGCTATTGAGCGCGGAACCGAGTTTCTGGTGCTGTCAGATCGTGACTCAAACAAGGACCTCGCCCCAATCCCATCACTCCTGATGCTTGCAGCGGTGCACCATCACTTGATTCGGGCCGAGACACGCATGAAGGTTGGACTTATCGTCGAAGCCGGCGACGTTCGTGAGGTCCACCATGTCGCGCTATTGGTGGGCTACGGGGCATCCGCCATCAATCCATATCTCGCAATGGAGACCGCAGAAGAACTCGTACGCTCCGGAATGATCCAGGGCATCACGCCTGAGAAGGCAGTGCACAACCTCATCAAAGCGCTCGGCAAGGGTGTCCTCAAGATCATGTCGAAGATGGGTATCTCAGTCGTGGGGTCCTATGCCGGCGCGCAGGCTTTCGAAGCTGTCGGCTTGAGTCAGGACCTCGTCGACCAGTACTTCACCGGAACCCCAAGTCTGCTTGGTGGCGTCGGGATCGACATGATCGCCGCTGAGAATGCGTCCAGACATGCTGCCGCCTACCCGGAGGACGGTTCTGGACAGGTTCACGAACGACTCACGATCGGTGGCGAGTACCAGTGGCGTCGGGAGGGACCGCCTCATCTGTTCAACCCAGACACGGTGTTCCGCCTGCAACACTCGACACGCACTCGCAGATACGACATCTTCCGTGAATACACCAAGCTCGTTGACGATCAGGCCGAGCGGCTGATGACCCTGCGTGGGCTGTTCAAGATCAAGACGGGGTTGCGACCAGCCGTACCACTTGACGAGGTGGAGCCAATTGAGTCGATCGTTCGCCGCTTCAATACTGGCGCGATGAGCTACGGCTCAATCAGTCAAGAAGCGCACGAGACACTCGCCATCGCGATGAACCAAATCGGGGGAAGGTCGAACACTGGCGAGGGGGGCGAAGACGTCGAGCGACTGCTCGACCCTGCTCGACGAAGTGCGATCAAGCAAGTTGCATCCGGTCGCTTTGGGGTCACCAGTATGTACTTGACTCACGCTACGGACATCCAAATCAAAATGGCGCAAGGCGCCAAGCCCGGGGAAGGTGGGCAACTCCCGGCAAACAAGGTGTACCCGTGGATCGCACGCACGAGACACGGCACGGCGGGAGTGGGCCTTATCTCACCACCGCCTCACCATGACATCTACTCGATCGAAGATCTCAAGCAGTTAATCTTCGATCTCAAACGCGCCAACCCCGATGCTCGTATTCACGTCAAGCTCGTGAGCCAGTCTGGCATCGGTGCGGTTGCTGCCGGCGTGACAAAGGCTAAAGCCGACGTCGTGCTCATCTCTGGTCACGACGGCGGGACAGGTGCAAGTCCGCTCAACTCGCTCAAGCACGCTGGCACGCCGTGGGAGCTTGGTCTTGCCGAAACACAGCAGACGCTCATGCTCAATGGCATGCGAGATCGAGTGGTCGTGCAGGTGGACGGGCAGATGAAGACCGGCCGGGACGTCATCATCGGCGCACTTCTCGGAGCCGAGGAGTACGGTTTCGCAACAGCTCCGCTGGTGGTCTCCGGGTGCATACTCATGCGGGTTTGTCATCTTGATACCTGCCCTGTTGGTGTCGCATCTCAGAACCCAGAATTGCGCGCGCGTTTCACCGGCAAGCCTGAGTTTGTGGTCAATTTCTTCGAGTTTCTCGCCCAAGAAGTGCGGGAATACCTGTCAGAACTTGGATTCCGCAGCCTTGAGGAGGCGATTGGTCAAGTCGAGTTACTGGATGTTGATCGGGCAATGGAACACTGGAAGGCCGACGGCCTCGATCTCTCCCCGATTCTGATCGGCCCTGAGTTCTTAGCCACCGAACCTCGCACCAACCGCGTAGCTCAAGATCACGAGCTCGAAGCGCACTTCGATCAGAGGCTCATTCAGCTCAGTAGCGAAGCGCTCGAGAATGCCACTACAGTCACGATTGACCTACCCATTCGCAACACGGAGCGCGCGGTCGGCACAATGCTCGGCCACGAAGTGACAAAGCGGTACGGCGAGAACGGGCTCCCGAGCGGCACAATTGAAGTCAAACTCACCGGCACTGCTGGGCAGTCATTCGGGGCATTCATGCCGTCGGGCATCACGCTTCGTCTCGAAGGTGACAGCAACGACTACGTCGGAAAAGGATTGTGCGGTGGCGAGGTCATCATCCGGCCGAGCCGAGCCAGCTTGTTCAAGGCCGAGCAAAACGTCATTGCAGGAAACGTCATCGGCTACGGAGCAACTCAGGGGAGTATGTTCATCCGCGGAATCGTCGGCGAGCGCTTCTTAGTGCGAAACTCGGGCGCGACCGCTGTTGTCGAGGGCGTGGGAGATCATGCGCTCGAGTACATGACTGGCGGGCTCGCCCTGATCCTCGGCAGCACCGGCCGTAACCTCGGGGCTGGCATGTCCGGTGGCACCGCCTACGTGTACGATCTTCGGACCGAGCGTGTTAATCCCGAGGCGCTGGCCTCCGGTGAACTTGAGCTCTTGCCGTTGGGCGGGGCCGACGTCGAGATCTTGCGCGACCTCCTCCAGCGCCACGTCGACGAAACCGAGTCGGTGGTTGCCGCCAGAATGCTCGACGACGTGGCTGCAACGGCCGCACGCTTCACCAAGGTGATGCCGCGGGACTATGCGGCCGTCCTTCAAACAAGGCAGACTGCGATCGCCGAGGGACTAGATCCCGACGGCGATGTTGTCTGGTCTCGAATTATGGAGGTGACCGGTGGCTGACCCCAGGGGCTTCCTCAAGGTTCAGGAACGTGAGACGCCGGTGCGCCGCCCAGTGAGCATCCGACTCATGGACTGGAAAGAGGTCTACGAGCAGCAGGACCAAGGTCAACTGCGGCGTCAGGCGGGGCGATGCATGGACTGCGGCATCCCCTTTTGCCATCAAGGATGCCCGCTCGGCAACCTGATTCCAGAGTGGAACGACATGGTCAGGCGCGGTGATGGCGCTCAGGCGATCGAGAGGCTTCACGCCACAAACAACTTCCCCGAATTCACTGGCAGACTCTGTCCTGCACCGTGCGAGAGCTCCTGCGTATTGGGCATCAGTCAGCCGGCCGTAACGATCAAACAGGTCGAGGTTTCGATCATCGATCAAGCATTCGCCAACGGCTGGGTCACGCCTCACCCGCCAGAACGACTCACCGGAAAGACCGTAGCCGTTGTCGGATCTGGGCCCGCCGGGCTTGCAGCGGCGCAACAACTTACGAGGGCCGGGCACACCGTTGCCGTCTTCGAGCGAGACGACCGCATCGGCGGGCTACTTCGCTATGGCATTCCAGATTTCAAGATGGAGAAGAAGCACATTGAGGGCAGGCTCGCCCAGATGCAGGCAGAGGGAACTCGCTTCCGCGCCGGGGTCGAGATCGGTGTCGATATTGCCTGGGATGATCTCAAGAGCCGGTACGACGCGGTGGTCGTTGCAACCGGGGCAACGGTGCCACGGGACTTGGCGATCCCCGGTCGTGATCTCATGGGGGTGCACTTTGCTATGGAGTACCTCGTGCAGGCCAATAAGGTTGGGGCTGGCGATGGTCTGGCTGAGCAGATTACTGCTGAAGGCAAGCACGTCGTCGTGCTCGGGGGCGGCGACACGGGTGCGGACTGCATCGGCACCGCACACCGCCAGCACGCGCTATCGGTCACGAACCTTGCGATCGGAATCCAGCCCCCAACCGAGCGTGCAGAACACCAGCCATGGCCAATGTCGCCGACGCTCTTTGAGATCACGAGTGCACACGAGGAAGGTGGTGAACGCGTCTACCTCGCCTCGACTGTTGAGTTCCTCGCTACGGAGGGCGGAGAAGTTCGCGCCATCCGCGTTGCTGAAACCGAGTATCTGGATGGTCGTCGTGTGCCGAAGTCTGGGACCGAGCGGGAGATACCGGCCGACCTCGTACTGATCGCGCTGGGATTCAACGGTCCAGAGTCAGAGACCCTTCTGGAGCAACTCCCCGTACCGTTCGATGACAATGGCACCATCGAGCGCGATAACCAATACGAGACCAGTGAGGCTGGTGTCTTTGTCGCCGGCGACGCTGGGCGCGGTCAGTCGCTAATTGTGTGGGCCATCGCAGAGGGTCGTGCTGCGGCAGCCGCAGTTGATCGCTACCTTGAGGGGCACACACAGTTGCCGGCCCCGGTCAAGCCAACCGACCGGGCTATCTCCATCTAGGTTTGAACGGTTATACAACACCGTTCAGCACTACAACACCGTTCACCACTACGCCACCACGCACTAACCAGCACAGATCATCCACCACGCATCATCCACCACGCACCATGAAAACAGAAGGAAGTCATGAGACGAGCGAAGATCGTCGCGACCCTCGGCCCCGCAACGTCGAGCTACGAGAACATCCGGGCAATCATTGATGCAGGTGTTGATGTCGCTCGCATGAACCTCAGCCACGGCACGTATGCCGTGCACGAGGAGGTCTACGCAAATGTGCGCAAGGCAGCAGAAGATTCAGGGCGCGCCGTGGCCGTGATGGTCGACCTTCAGGGCCCGAAGATCCGTCTCGGCAAGTTCGAGGCTGGACCATACTTTCTCGCCGTAGGTGACATTTTCAAGATCACGACTGACGAAGTTATTGGCACAAAGGAACTATCCGGAACGACGTTCAAAGGTCTCCCGGATGACGTATCGCCAGGGGACTTCCTCCTCATCGACGACGGCAAAGTTAAGATCGTCGTCACGAGTGTTGACGGACCCGTCGTGACCACCGAGGTGGTCGTCGCCGGTGAAGTGTCCAACAACAAGGGAATCAACCTTCCTGGTGTTGCCGTCAATGTTCCTGCCCTGTCTGAGAAGGACGAGGATGATCTTCGCTGGGGATTGCGGCTCGGAGCGGACTACATCGCCCTTTCCTTCGTGCGCAACGAACACGACATCGTTCGGGTGCACGAGATCATGGCAGAAGAAGGCCGCAAAATTCCGGTGATCGCGAAGATCGAGAAACCTCAGGCGGTCGACCACCTCCAAGCCATCATCGACGCATTCGATGCGATTATGGTTGCTCGCGGTGACCTTGGTGTCGAGTTGCCCCTCGAGGCAGTGCCGATCGTGCAGAAGCGCACCGTAGAACTTGCCCGACGTAGGGCCAAGCCCGTCATTGTTGCCACCCAGATGCTTGAATCGATGATTTCCAGTCCGGTGCCGACGCGCGCAGAAACCTCAGATGTTGCCAACGCGATCCTTGACGGTGCCGATGCGGTGATGTTGTCCGGCGAGACCAGCGTTGGCGCGTATCCCGTCATCACGGTCCAAACGATGGCGCGCATTGTGGCCTCGACTGAAGAGCACGGCCTCGAACGCATCCCACCGCTCGGCACGCAGCCGCGCACACAGGGCGGCGCCATCACGCTTGCCGCAGCCGAAGTGGCCGACTTCGTGGATGCAAAGTACGTCTGCGTGTTCACCGAGTCCGGTGATTCAGCACGGCGGATGTCCCGACTGAGGTTCCGCATACCGATGAAGGCTTTCACACCCAACCCGGCCATCCAGCGTCGCATGGCATTGATCTGGGGGATCGAATCCTTCATTGTCGATCGGGTCAGTCACACCGATGCCATGTACCGACAGGTGGACGAAGTGCTCCTCAAGGAAGGTCTCGCCGAAATCGGAGACAAGGTCGTCGTTATCTCCGGGTCACCCCCCGGAATTGCTGGCGGAACGAACGACATGCGCGTGCACGTCATCGGCGACGCCATCAACGCCGCGGCCCCTGCATGGCAGGACAGCTAAGCAAAAGTTGTGCCGGATGCGGGACTTGAACCCGCACGCCCTTTCGGACAAAGCATTTTGAGTGCTCCGCGTCTGCCATTCCGCCAATCCGGCGCACAACAACGCTGAAAAGAATACCGTAGGGTGGTTCCGTGACCGACCACGACGCCGTTCCTTCTGCCCCGCGACGGGTCGTTGTGGCCGAAGACGAGTCATTAATCCGCATGGATATCGTCGAAATTCTGCGCGATAACGGTTTTGAAGTCGTCGGTGAAGCGGCTGACGGTGAAACCGCTGTCGCCCTCGCGACCGAGTTGCGTCCTGATTTGGTGATCATGGATGTGAAGATGCCGCAGCTGGACGGTATTTCGGCGGCCGAGCGACTCACCAAGAACCACATCGCCCCGGTCGTTTTGCTCACGGCGTTCAGCCAGAAGGAGCTTGTCGATCGGGCATCTGAAGCTGGCGCCTTGGCATACGTTGTCAAGCCATTTACTCCCAGCGATTTGCTGCCGGCCATCGAGATCGCGCTCAGCCGGTATACCCAAATCATCACGCTCGAGGCCGAGGTCGCCGATCTCGTCGAACGGTTCGAGACGCGTAAGCTCGTCGACCGCGCCAAGGGTCTTCTCAACGAGAAGATGGGGCTCACAGAACCCGAGGCATTCCGCTGGATTCAGAAAGCCTCGATGGATCGCCGCCTGACCATGCACGACGTTGCGCAGGCCATCATCGAGCAGCTCAGCGCCAAGAAGTAGCGCGCTGGAGCTTGGAGCGAAGGCCATTTCTGGCCTTCGCCGCGACGCCAGTGCCGTGGCCCGTCTCGCGCCACGGACAATCTAGCGGTCGCGCAAGATGTTCGTCATCCGCACCGTAGACAGTCGCTTGCCGTCTTCGTCGCGAATGACGATCTCGTGTGTTGCCAACGTCCGACCAAGCACGAGCGCGTCGCACGTTGCCGTGACGGTCCCGTCTGTCACTGAGCGCGAGTGTGACGCATTAATCTCGATGCCCATCGCGACCCTGCCGGGTCCCGCGTGGATGGCTGACGAGATCGAACCGAGCGATTCAGCGAGCACGACGTGAGCGCCACCGTGCAGGAGCCCGACAACTTGACGGTTGCCAACCACTGGCATCGTCGCAACCGAGTGTTGAGCAGACAGTTCGAGAAACTTAACACCCATCTTCACGGTGAGCTCACCGCCGCCGGTGGCGATGATCCGGTCGTAGAGTTCCGGGTCTAGGTCCTCTGGCAGGATCGTCATACGTCGGTCACAATCGTGTCGGCGGGGCGTCGGCAGCCGAGGCTAGGCTGACTAGCGTGTCGGACATCGAGAAGCCTACTCTGCTGGTCATTGACGGCCACTCGCTGGCGTTTCGTGCCTTCTACGCACTTCCGGTCGATAGTTTCCAGAATCGCGAAGGGCAACACACCAACGCCATTCACGGCTTCATTGCCATGCTGCTGACCCTTCTGCAGAAGGAGAAGCCGACGCATCTGGCAGTCGCCTTCGATATCTCACGATATTCGTTCAGGACCCGCGAATACCCCGAGTACAAGGGAACACGAGACGCAACCCCGCCAGAGTTCATCGGGCAAATTCCTCTGCTCGAGGAAGCCCTAGCGGCAATGGGCATTCAGACACTCTCGAAAGAAGACTTCGAGGCCGACGACATACTGGCTACCCTCGCCGCGCGCGGTGCCGCTGACGGCTTCAGAGTGCTTGTCGTCTCCGGCGACAGAGATGCAATTCAGCTGGTCAACGATGACGTCATCCTGTTGTACCCGAACGCCAGGGGAGTCTCTGAACTCAAGCGCTACGACCGGGATGCCGTGTTCGAGCGCTACGGCGTCGAGCCGGCTCAGTATCCAGATGTCGCAGCGCTCGTCGGCGAGACGAGCGACAACCTCATCGGCATCGACAAGGTCGGTGAGAAGACGGCCGTCAAATGGATCACCCAATACGGATCACTCGATGCCGTACTTGAGCACGCTGATGAGATCGGCGGCGTTGTCGGCGAGAAACTGCGCGAGCAGCAAGATCGGGCGATCCGCAACCGCAAACTGAATCGCCTCGTCACGGACGTAGAGCTGCCAGTCGGCCCTGCCGATCTCGCTCGAGCGCCGATCGACGAAACCGCAGTGCGTGTCGTCTTCGACAAACTGCAGTTCAGAACGTTGCTCGAGCGAGTGCTCAAGATCGCGGCCGCGGAGGGCGGCGGCGAAACGGTGGACGGCGGCAGCGACGCTGGAAGTAGTTCTGGAGTGACATCGGGTGTCGGAGCTCCTGTGGTTCGCACGCTCGTAGACGAAGAGCTAGCAAGGTGGCTCTCTGACGCGAGCGACCACGGGAACGCGCCGCTAGGGGTGCACGTGACGAGCGTCGACGGCGTCGTCACGGGATTCGGGCTCTCGTCGAAACGCGAATCCGCCTTCGTGCCTTGGGCCGCCGATCGCCCGGACTACCGCGCGCTAGAAGACTGGTTGTCCAGTGAGGCACCGAAGTACCTACACGGCGCCAAGGCCCAGTTCAAATTGCTTGCCAAGTCGGATTTCGACCTTCGTGGCATCGCCTTCGACACCATGCTCGGAGCATGGCTGGTCAAACCGGGGGCGAAGCCGGAACCGCTCGCCGCCCAAGTGTACGAATGTCTCGGCGAGACCCTGCCGGAGTCTGACCCGAACCAGTTGGTTCCTGAGTCCGATGGCGCAAGTCCCGCAACAGAAGCCTGGTTCGTCCTCCGCGTCGCCGAATACCTGATCGAGAAGCTCGACGCAGGTTCGACGAGCGTGCTAGAGACCATTGAGCTTCCCCTTGTTCCCGTACTCGGACACATGGAGCTCACGGGAATTACCGTCAATCGCACGGTGCTCGGCGAGCTCGCAGGGGAGCTCGACGAAACCGCAGCTGACCTCGCCAAGCGGGCCTACCTTGAGATCGGCCGTGAGGTCAATCTCGGCAGTCCGAAGCAATTGCAGGAGGTGCTCTTCGATCAACTCGGCATGCCGAAGACGAGAGCGAACAAGACCGGCTTCTCGACGGATGCCGCGAGCCTGGCCGATCTGCAAGAACAAGCCCCGCACCCGTTCCTCGACCTGCTGCTGCAACACCGTGATGCGACTAAGCTGCGGCAGATAATCGAGAGTATCGACAAGACGGTCGATTCCACTGGGCGCGTGCACACCACCTACGAACAGGCTGGCTCGAGCACCGGGCGAATCGCATCCAACGATCCGAACCTGCAGAACGTGCCGGTGAAGACAGAGATCGGCCGGCGCATCCGCTCGGCCTTCGAAGCCGGCGCGGGCTTTGAGACCCTGCTGACCGCCGATTACTCCCAGATCGAAATGCGCATCATGGCGCACCTCTCGGGCGACGAAGGGCTGATCACCGCATTCAACGAAGGCGAAGACCTGCACCGTTTTGTTGGAGCCCGCATTTTCGGGGTTGTACCCGCCGACGTTACGCCCATCATGCGAACCAAGGTCAAGGCCATGTCCTACGGACTCGCCTACGGACTCAGTGCCTTCGGGCTCAGCAAGCAACTGCGCATCGAAACCGCGGAGGCAAAAGCCCTCATGGCCGACTACTTCGCGCGGTTCGGTGCGGTTCGCGAGTACCTGCGGAACGTCGTCGAACAGGCCAAAGTCGACGGCTACACGACGACGATTTTCGGGCGACGACGTCCGTTCGGCGATCTGACCTCCAACAATCGGGTGCTTCGTGAGAACGCTGAACGGCAGGCACTGAATTCACCGATTCAGGGCTCGGCTGCCGACATTCTCAAGCGCGCCATGATCGAAATCGAGAAGGACATGGCTGGCATGGGTTCTCGAATGTTGCTGCAAGTGCACGATGAACTTGTCTTTGAGGTATTCCCCGGTGAATTAGATTCCCTCAGCGCCATCGTCAAGAATCGCATGGCGGGGGCTGCGGAACTGCAGGTACCGCTCGAGGTGCAGATCGGTACCGGACCAAACTGGGATGCCGCGGCGCATTAATGGCGGCGCATTGATGAACGTAGGAGGCGCACGAATGACCGAACCCCGCCAGACCACCGAGATAGACCAGATTGCCGAGGACTGGGTCACGACGCTCGCCGACCTCGACCCGGCGGTCGCAACCTGGATCGGTATTCCTGGCAGGCTCGATGAGTACGAAGACCTTTCCCCAGCTGGCCACCAAAGGCTCGTCGGCGAAACCAGAAAGGTGCTCGCTAAACTCGCGACCGCGACGAGCATTGACGATACCGACTGGATAACCAAGACTGACTTGGAAAGTGAACTGACTCTCACGCTTGAGGCGAGCGATGTCGGACTTTGGATGCGCGATGTCAACGTTATCGACAGCCCCGCTCAAAGCATCCGCGAGATTCTTGACATGATGCCGACAGACACAGAAGAAAACTGGGTCGACATTGCGGGGCGTTTGAACAATCTGCCAGCGGCGATCGCTGGTTACATCGAAACACTTCGGCTCGGAATCGAGCGTGGAATCACACCCGCCAAGCGCCAAGTTCGCGAAGTATTCGAGCAGGCAAAGAAGCACGGGGCGAGTGACGGCTTCTTCCACAATTTCACCGGTGCAGCCGCTCTCGCAGACGACCAAGCCATCCCGGCTTCGGTGCGCGCCGACCTTGCGACCGGCGCGCGGGTGTCTGCGGAAGCCTATGAGACTCTCGCTGCATTTCTCAGCGATGAACTCTTTCCGGCCGCAGGGGAGGATGACGGGGTTGGGCGCGAGATCTATGCGCTGCAATCGCGACGCTTCCTCGGCGCTGAGATCGACCTCGACGAGACCTACGAGTGGGGGATCGAAGAGCTTGTCAGAATGACCGAGGAACAAGAAGCGATCGCTCGAGAGATTAAGCCAGGCGCATCCGTCGCTGAGGCGATCGAACACCTCGACAATGACCCGAAACGCAAGCTCATCGGCACAAAAGCACTGCAGGAATGGATGCAGCAACTCAGCGACACGGCAGTGGCAGAGCTGTCCGCGACGCACTTCGATATTCCGGATGCGATCAGGCGGCTGGAGTGCATGATCGCGCCAACTCAAGAGGGCGGTATCTACTACACGAGCCCGAGCGATGACTTCAGTCGTCCTGGCAGGATGTGGTGGTCGGTGCCGGAGGGCGTGACCGAGTTCAACACTTGGCGCGAGACGACCACCGTCTATCACGAGGGCGTTCCCGGCCATCACCTGCAGCTCGGTCAAGCCGTCTACAACCGTTCCCAGCTGAACACGTACCGCAGACAACTCGCCGGAACCTCTGGCCATGCCGAGGGCTGGGCCCTGTATGCCGAGCGACTGATGCAGGAACTCGGGTATCTCGATGATCCCGGCGACCGCCTCGGCATGCTCGATGGCCAACGGATGCGAGCCGCGCGCGTTGTGCTCGATATCGGTGTGCACTTGAACAAGCCCAAGCTCGACGGCACGGGGGAGTGGGACTGGGACTACGCACTCGACTTCATGTCGAAGAACGTGAATATGAACGAACAATTCGTTCGGTTCGAGGTCAATCGGTACTTCGGTTGGCCGGGGCAGGCTCCGTCGTACAAAGTGGGCCAGCGTATTTGGGAGCAGCTTCGCGACTCTTGCCGGGCCGCGGAGGGTGATGACTTCAACATTCGGGACTTCCACAGCAGGGCGCTTGCCATTGGCGGCGTCGGGCTCGATACGCTGCGCGCCGCGCTGCTCAAGTGAGCTCAGCGTAGAACGCGGCCTTGACGTCTGCTGATAGTCGCTTCAGTGGTAGTCACCCGAGTGACCGGCAAAAGTGGCTGCGATGAGCGACAGGGGCTAAGCTAAAGGGTCGTGATTATGCGACTTTCTGTCCGCCTGCCAGCGCGGAACTCCCATGCACTACTTCGCACTGGCCTGACTATTGCGCTCGCAACGGAGCGCATCCATACCGGAGCAACTACTACATGACAATCGTAACGACCGACAGGGCACCCAAGCAGGTCGCCGTCAATGACATCGGATCTGCTGAAGACTTTCTCGCCGCGGTCGAAAAGACGCTGAAGTTTTTCAATGACGGAGACCTCATCGAGGGCATCGTCGTCAAGATCGACCGCGACGAGGTTCTTCTCGACGTTGGCTACAAGACCGAGGGTGTCATCCCCTCTCGCGAACTCTCCATCAAGCACGACGTTGACCCGACCGAGGTCGTTCAGGTCGGAGACACCGTCGAGGCACTCGTTCTCCAGAAAGAGGACAAAGAGGGTCGCCTCATCCTGTCCAAGAAGCGAGCACAGTATGAGCGCGCCTGGGGCGATGTCGAGAAGATCAAGGACTCGGACGGAATCGTGACCGGTTCAGTCATTGAGGTCGTCAAGGGTGGTCTCATCGTCGATATTGGTCTTCGTGGCTTCCTGCCAGCATCCCTCATTGAGCTTCGACGCGTTCGCGATCTGACGCCGTACCTCGGTCAGGACATCGAAGCGAAGATCCTCGAACTCGACAAGAACCGCAACAACGTCGTGCTCTCTCGCCGCGCGCTCCTTGAGCAGACTCAGAGCGAAAGCCGCACGACCTTCCTCAACAACCTCGCCAAGGGCCAGGTTCGCAAGGGTGTCGTTTCCTCGATCGTCAACTTCGGTGCCTTCGTTGATCTCGGCGGCGTCGACGGACTCGTTCACGTCTCAGAATTGTCGTGGAAGCACATCGAGCACGCTTCGGAGGTCGTCGAGGTTGGCCTTGAGGTCACCGTCGAAATCCTTGAGGTTGACCTCGAGCGCGAGCGCGTTTCGCTCTCGCTCAAGGCCACCCAGGAAGACCCGTGGCAAGTGTTCGCACGTACGCACGCGATCGGTCAGGTTGCGCCAGGAAAGGTCACGAAGCTCGTACCGTTCGGCGCATTCGTTCGCGTCGCAGAGGGCATTGAAGGCCTCGTGCACATCTCGGAGCTTTCTGGCAAGCACGTTGAGCTCGCCGAGCAGGTTGTTTCGGTCAATGACGATGTCTTCGTCAAGGTCATCGACATCGACCTGGAACGTCGCCGCATTTCGCTCAGCCTCAAGCAGGCGAACGAGGGTGTCGATCCAGAAGGCAGCGAGTTTGACCCGGCTCTCTACGGAATGCTCACCGAGTACGACGATCAGGGTAACTACAAGTACCCGGATGGCTTTGACTCGGAGACCAACGACTGGAAAGAGGGCTTCGAGGCCCAGCGCGAAAAGTGGGAGCAGGACTACGCTGCCGCTCAGGCTCGCTGGGAGCAGCACAAGAAGCAGGTCGCAGCATCATCAGCGGATGACGATGAGAACCCGACCGCAGCCCCGGCTGGCGCCTCAAGCTTCTCTAGCGAGGAGTCGACTGCCGGCGCTGGCACCCTCGCTGACGACGAAGCACTCACCGCACTGCGCGAGAAGCTGAGCTCGAGCTCGTAGGTTTCCAAGCAGCTGGAGTTACATCAGCGGTGGCCGGTTCCCTTCGGGGTGCCGGCCACTTTTGCTTTCTTCCTGCAGTCCTGCCGGCTATGGCGTCGAAATGATCTGCGGTGCACGATTTCGACGCGCTCGGCGAAACAGATTCACGGCGACCGCAATAAGACCGCCAAGCATGACAACGACGAGCACCGGGATGAGCAACGCGAACAAGCTCAACGCGACGCTGCTCGCATCCTCTGCTGCACTGACGATCGGCGCAGCTGCGCCGACAGTCACAGCATTGAGCGCTGGGCGAGCCGCCATTTTCACCAAGTGGGTCGCCAATGCAAGGCCGACGCCGACCGCAACAGGAACCCAGGCGTTTGAACTGAAGAAACTGGCGGGGTCTGAAATGACGGCGGTCTGGGTTGCCGAACCCGTTCCGAAGGCGATACCGCCGGCCGCAGGACGCACCAGTGTCTGGATCCAATCGTTGACCGAATCGACAACAGGGACCTTGTCCGCCACGATCTCGACTACCAAGAGAACGCCAAGAATCACGAGGACCCACTCGTTCTCGAGCCACGTCCAGCCGCTCGGCAAGACGACAAAGTCGAGAAAGCGTCCGGCGAGTCCGAGCACGAGCAACGGAATGTACGCGTTGAGACCGGCGGCTACCGCAAGCCCGGTCCCGGCGAGAATCTCGAGCATCAACGCCTCCTCTGACGATCTCGAGGCTAGCATTGCGGGATGCTCTTGATCGGCCTTACCGGCGGAATCGCGTCCGGCAAATCGACCGTCGCAGGCCAGCTTGTTGCGCATGGCGCCGTACACGTTGACGCGGATGCTCTGGCTCGCGAAGCCGTCGAGCCCGGCACGGACGCGCTCGAGGAAATTCGTGAGACGTTCGGCATTGACGTCATCGACAAGCACGGCCGATTGGATCGGGCAGCGCTCGGTGCGATCGTGTTCAGCGATCCAGTTAGATTGGCGCAGTTGAACGCGATCACGCATCCGGCTGTCTGGGGCCTGGCCCAAGAGCGGATAGCCCAGGCGCAGGCGGCGGATCCGCTCGGAGTCGTTGTCTACGACGTGCCACTGCTCGTCGAGGCCTCCGCCCATCGGCCGATGCGCTTCGATCTCATCGTTGTCGCGCACGCCAGTGCTGCAACCCGAATCGACCGCCTGATCGAGCTACGAGGGATGACGCGCGAAGATGCGGCTCGCAGAATTCGCGCGCAAGCTAGCGATGACGCACGGCTCGCCATCGCCGACGTCGTGATCGACACCGAGGGCAGCCTCGAGAGTACCGGCAAACAGGTGGATGCGCTGTGGTCTCGCATCCTTGCGATCAGAAAGAGCGCGCTGTAGCCCAGAGTAATGTCAGTGCCGGTACCTAAGCTTGACTAATGCAAACCACGCGAGCTGTTCGACCGTTCGAGGTCGTGAGCGAATACGTTCCCAGCGGCGATCAGCCGCAAGCAATTCGTGAACTGGCGCAGCGCATCAATGCTGGCGAGACCGATGTCGTGCTCCTCGGCGCGACCGGTACCGGCAAGTCAGCGACGACAGCGTGGCTCATCGAACAAGTGCAACGACCGACCCTGGTTCTCTCACACAACAAGACCCTCGCTGCACAATTGGCGAACGAATTCCGCGACCTCATGCCGAACAACGCGGTCGAGTATTTCGTTTCCTACTACGACTACTACCAGCCGGAGGCGTACGTTCCCCAGACCGACACCTTCATCGAGAAGGACTCCTCGGTGAACGCCGAGGTCGAGCGTCTGCGGCATTCGACGACGAACTCACTCCTCAGCCGACGCGACGTCATTGTGGTTTCGACGGTGTCGTGCATCTATGGTCTCGGCAAAGCCGAGTCGTATCTCGAGGCGATGGTCGCGCTCCAGATAGGCATGCGGATTGATCGCGAGACGCTCATCCGCAAGTTCGTCTCAATGCAGTACCAGCGCAACGACTATGACTTCTCGCGGGGCACCTTTCGGGTACGCGGCGACACCATCGAAATCATTCCAATGTACGAAGAGCTCGCGATTCGCATCGAGATGTTCGGTGATGAAATCGAGGCGATCTATGTACTCCATCCGCTGACCGGCGACGTCGTACGCACCCTCGATGCGGTCTCGGTTTTCCCTGGTACGCATTACGCTGCGAGTCCCGAGACGATCCATCGCGCCATCGGCACCATTCAGGTTGAGCTTGGCGAACGTCTTCAAGAGCTTGAACGCCAGGGCAAGTTGCTCGAGGCCCAGCGCTTGCGCATGCGCACGACATTCGACATCGAGATGATGCAACAGATCGGGTTTTGCAACGGCATCGAGAACTACTCGCGGCACATGGACGGCCGTGAGCCGGGTGAAGCGCCGCACTGCCTGCTCGACTATTTTCCGGAGGATTTTCTCGTCGTCATCGACGAGTCACACGTGACGGTTCCGCAGATTGGTGCGATGTATGAGGGGGATGCCTCGCGCAAGCGCACTCTCGTTGAACACGGCTTCCGCCTGCCAAGCGCCCTCGACAACCGTCCACTCAAGTGTGAGGAGTTCCTAAGCCGTGTTGGACAGAAGGTCTATTTGTCGGCAACTCCCGGTAAGTATGAACTCGGCATCACTGACTCGATCGTCGAGCAGGTCATCCGCCCGACAGGACTGGTTGATCCACAGATCGTCGTGAAGCCCTCGAAGGGACAGATCGACGACCTGCTCGAACAGATTCGGCTTCGGGTCGAGCGCAACGAACGCGTGCTCGTCACAACCCTTACCAAGAAGATGGCAGAAGAGCTCACCGAGTTTCTCAGCGAGCACGGGGTACGCGTTCGCTACTTGCACTCCGACGTCGACACGTTGCGACGTGTCGAACTCCTCACTGAGCTTCGGCAGGGCGTCTACGACGTTCTGGTCGGAATCAACCTGCTGCGCGAGGGACTCGACTTGCCAGAGGTCTCGCTCGTCGCCATCCTCGATGCGGACAAAGAAGGCTTTCTGCGCTCCGGTACTTCGCTCATCCAGACGATCGGCCGCGCCGCGCGCAACGTCTCTGGCGAAGTGCACATGTACGCGGATGTCATGACCGATTCCATGACGAAAGCGATCGACGAGACGGAGCGACGCCGCAACAAGCAGATCGCCTACAACGTCGAGCGCGGAATCGACCCG
>JBGSTT010000206.1:0-6975 GCA_041736385.1 Rhodoglobus sp.
GACCGCGGCAACGCTGCTGAACTCGGGTCTCGGACAGCCGGCGCCACAACCGACCCTCGGCCAGGTCACCGACCTCAACTGGTCGAGCTTCTCGGACGACGGCCTTGACTACATCGCGCGAACTCGCGACGTGCGCATCGACCTGTCGGCTTCCCCAGTGGATGCCGCGGCGCTCGGCCTCCCTCCAGACGACACGGTCGTGCTCGCCCCGATCGACAACCTCGACGTCGTCCTGGACTACTCGCTCATCATCAACGGTGGAGGAGAGGCTCCCGGGGCAGACAAGTTCGTCGTCAGCTCGATCGAGATCAAGACGGCGGGTGGCGTCGTTGCCCATGTTCGCGCGCCGCTCAGTGAGCAACTGAACTTTCGCCAGACCCTCGCAGCCCTTCAGGCCAAAGCAGACTTATTCGGATGGGACACCGCAGGAGAGCAGCAGATTTTCGATACCGTCGAAGCGGCAACCCGCGCTGGCAAGCCGTACTCGTTCACCTTCGGGCCAGCCGACCGCATGGGTGTTCCGGTCGCGGCGACCGCCTCCTGCGATCCGAGCGGCCGTTGCGTGGTCGAATATGACGTGACACCGCGCGTGCGCTAAAGTCGATAGTCGGCTCGGGCTCAGCCCGGGGCGTTGGGGTATGGTGTAATTGGCAACACGGAAGATTCTGATTCTTTTGTTCTTGGTTCGAGTCCAGGTACCCCAGCTTTGCAGTTTGCGGCCCAGCAGCTAACGGTTTGACTTCGCAGTTAGCGGCCCAGCAACTAGCGGCCCAGCAGCCCCAGCGCACGCACGGCATCGCGCTCCTCGATGAGTTCCGCCACGGAGGCGTCGATCCTCGTCCGAGAGAAGTGGTCGAGCTCGAGCCCTTCGACGACCTGCCAATCGCTGCCGCGCGATATCACGGGGAACGAGCTGACCAGCCCCTCCGGCACGCCATAGGAGCCGTCAGACACGATGCCAGCGGATGTCCAATCGCCGCCGGGAGTGCCAAAAGTCCAGTCGCGCATGTGGTCGATCGCCGCACTCGCCGCGGATGCCGCGGACGAAGCGCCGCGCGCCTCGATGATCGCGGCACCGCGCTTCGCCACGGTGGGAATGAACTCGTTCTCCACCCAGTCGCGCGGCTCGTTGACTGGGCGCCCGTCAACGATTGCATGTGTGAGATCGGGATACTGGGTTGCCGAGTGGTTGCCCCAGATGGCGAGGCGAGTGATCGACGCGACGGGGACACCGGTGCGGTGCGCGAGCTGCGCGATGGCGCGATTGTGGTCGAGCCGCGTCATCGCGGTGAAACGGTTCGCCGGAACATCCGGAGCGTGCGACAGCGCGATGAGCGCGTTCGTGTTCGCGGGATTTCCCACCACGAGCACACGCACATCGTCTGCCGCATTGTCGTTGATGGCTCGGCCCTGCGGACCGAAAATTCCGCCGTTCGCGCTGAGGAGGTCGCCGCGTTCCATGCCGGCGGTGCGTGGGCGGGAGCCGACGAGCAGCGCGGCGTTGGCTCCGTCGAACGCCGTTGCGGCGTCATCCGTCAGATCGATCGACTGCAGCAGAGGGAACGCTCCGTCGTCGAGTTCCATTGCAACACCCTCCAACGCGCCGAGCGCCGGGGTGATCTCCAACAGCCGCAGACTCACAGCGGTCCCGGGACCGAACATGGCGCCAGAAGCGATTCGAAAGAGTAGGGCGTAGCCGATGTGTCCGGCCCCGCCGGTGACGGTGATCTTCACTCTCTGACAGTACGCTGCTCGACCCCGTCAGCCGATAAACGTAGGAGTCTTCGAGCGTGGGGCGTCCTCGCACTAGACAGCACCACTATCGATAGTTATGCTATCGAGTATGAAGATGTCGAAGTTGTGCGAGATGAGCGGGGTTCCCGTGCCGTCGATCAAGTTCTACCTTCGCGAGGGCCTGCTGCCGGCGGGGGAGCGAACAAGCGCAACCCAAGCCGACTACAACGAGAGCCATGTCGAGCGCCTCAAGCTCATTCGTGCCCTGATTGACATTGGCGGCCTTCCGATCGCCACAGCTCACCGGGTGCTCGAGGCCATCGACACCCCGAACTTTCCGCTGACCTACATCTTCGGTATCGCCCAGCTCGCGGTCTCCGATGCGAGTCTTTATGAGGATGTCGACCCGGCCAGCCCTGGTGCCATCGAGGTCGCCGCGATCATGCAGCGAATGGGCTGGCGGGTGAGCGACGAGAACCCCGGCATCCGGGGTGCGGCGCGCATTCTCAACACCTACACCGCACTCGGTTATGACGACCTTGCGCACGTCAGCGAGGAATACGCTCGCGCGGCCGCGCTGGTGGCCGAGGCCGACCTGACTGCCGTCGCGCGCCGCACCACCGTCGACGACATGGCCGAAACCGTCGTCGTCGGGACCGTCCTTGGTGACGGCCTGCTCGCCGCCCTGCGCCGGATTGCGCAGGAACACGTATCCAACACAATGTTTCCCACCCCGAGAGGTTGATCATGAGCACCCAAGAACTGACCCGTCAGTCGTCGACTCTGACGAGCATCCGCTGGCATAAGCCTTTACTGTGGATCGCCGCCGCCATGGTGCCGCTGGTCATTGTCTGCATAATCGGCATGGCTGTCGACCCGCGAACGCTCGGCGGCGTCGGGGTTTGGGAGAAGCCGCTGAAGTTCGCGCTCTCCACGATCCTCTACGCCGTCACTTGGTCATGGCTCATCGGCCAGCTTGACCGCTTTCGTCGGGTCGCGTGGTGGGCGGGAACGATCAGCGCCATCATGCTCGCGATCGAACTCGTCATCATTACCGGTGCAGCCGCTGGCGGAGTCACGAGCCACTTCAACGTGTCGTCGCCGTTGGCGACCGTGCTTTGGTCGGTCATGGCGGCCTCAATCAGCACCCTGTGGATCGCGACCTTCGTCGTGAGTGCGATCTTATTCCGCAACGGACTCGGTGACCCGGCCCGCACCCTCGCAATCCGAGGGGGAGCGGTCATTGCGCTCGTCGGTATGGGCCTCGCGTTCTTGATGACCGGGCCGACCGCGGATCAGCTCAATGACTTCCAAGGCATCGCTGGCGCACACACGGTTGGCCTCGCCGATGGTGGTCCTGGGCTACCGATTCTTGGCTGGAGCACTGTCGGCGGCGACCTGCGCATTCCGCACTTTGTTGGCATGCACGCGCTCCAGGCGATCCCGCTGTTCCTGATCGCTCTCGAGTTCGCTTCACGGCGCATCCACCGACTGCGCAGCAGCGAGGTTCGCCGCGGGCTTGTCGCAATCGCTATCGCCGCCTACTCGGCCTTCCTCGCGGTACTCACCGTGCAAGCGCTGATGGGTCAATCGATCGTTCGACCGGATGCCACCGTCATCGCGACCTCGATCACGATCGTCGGGCTCGCCATCGGAGATGGGCTGTTCGTGCTGCTGCGCGCTGGCGCGACCGCTCCGGTCACAGTTCCCGCCTATACCGACAACGACTCGGCTGGCTCAAGCACGGTGAACTCGCTGCCGCACTGAGCGGCGGCCATGCCGACCAGCCGGTTGGCGAGATCCTTACCGATCACCGAAAGCACCATCTCGTGAACTGGGATGGTGTTTTTCGGTGCAACGGCAACCACAAAGTCCATGACGTCGCCGAGCTTGAGCCACGGGGCGCCGATCGGTGCGGCAAGCAGCTCGATGGGACGATCGGGCAACGTGTATGAATCACCCGGGTAGTAGACCGAGTCATTGACAAGTACGCCAACGTTATCGATGACGGGAATCGATGCGTGGATCACCGCGTGGGTCGAACCGAAGAACTCCAGCGTGAACGGTTCGACTTCGATGATGTCGCCGTGTGCGACCGTCTCGACGACTACCTCTATCGCGGCGTGTGCAACCGCGGTCGCGACTCCCGCCGGGCCGAAGATCCGAGCGTCAGGGTTCTTCTCGAGAATGCGGGCGATCTGCTCGACGGTCCAGTGGTCCCCGTGTTCGTGCGTGATGACCACTCCTACGATGCCCATCGTGTCATCTAAGGGGAGCGTGTACGAGCCGGGGTCGATGACGAGCCGCGCGCCGGCCTTCTCGACGACCAGACAAGCATGCTCATGTTTCGTGACTTGCATGAATCGAGCGTAGGCATCGCATGGGCCGTGATGCAAGCGCCGCCGCCCAGCGGCCCGGTGCCGCCCAGTGCGGCCAACGCGACGCCCCGGGAGGGCTATGGTGGTGCGGTGACGTCGATGAAGCCGCTTCGCCTCGTGGTGGCGATCAACCCCACCGCGTCGTTCGGCAAGGGTCGCGATATCGGGCCTGCCGTCGTGCAAACGCTGCGAGCCCTCGGCCACGAAGTCACGAGTTTGACCGAACCAGACTTCGATCAACTCAATGAGGCCGCCCGCAAAGCGGTGCGCACGAAACCGGATGCGCTCATCGTTGTTGGTGGCGACGGCATGGTCAACCTCGGCACCAATCTGGTCGTTGGCACCAGAGTGCCCCTCGGAATCGTGCCATCGGGCACGGGCAACGACATGGCGCGCGGACTCGGCATCCCGTACGAGAACACCGAGGCAGCGATCGCTGCGCTTCTCGCCGCTCTCGACCGCGGTCCACGCTCGATCGACGCTGGGCGCATCAGCTGGGTCGACGCCGACACGGGTATCGCGGCATCCCGCTATTTTGCCTGCGTGCTCTCGGCCGGCTTCGATGCCATCGTCAATGAACGGGCGAACCGGATGCGGCATCCCAAGGGCCCGAGCCGGTACACGATCGCCCTCGCCCTTGAGCTCGCGGCGCTGCGTCCGATTCCGTACCGCGTCGTCATCGACGATGTTGAAATCGTCACCAACGGCGCCCTCATCAGCGTCGGCAACAACATCTCGCTTGGCGGCGGCATGAAGGTCACGCCGGATGCCAAAGTGGATGACGGGCTGCTCGACGTGCTCATCGTCGAAGCGCTGTCGCGTGCATCCTTCTTGCGCATCTTCCCGCGGGTGTTCAAAGGCGAGCATGTCACCGACCGTCGGGTGCGCATCATCCGCGGGAAGCGCGTGCGCATCACCTCACCCGGTTTGGTCGCGTACGCCGACGGTGAGCGCATGGCACCACTCCCGATTGACATCGAGGTCATGCCGGGCGCGCTGCGGATGTTGTACTAGCGCACGCGGATTCGAGCGGCGTCGAGGGCTAGCCGGTGGCCGCTGGCACGGAGTTGGTTGCAACGCAGAGGTAGTTCGTGACGCTCTGACCGTCCTGCTCATCGGTCCAGACGATGAACTCTTGCTCGGGTCGCACACCCTCGGCTGCGGCAGCTTTGAAGGTCTCGAAGTTCTCGCTGCAGGATGTCGACACCGCGTTCTGCAAGCCGCCAGCGTCCGCGATGAACACGTCGTCGAATGCGCCGCCGCCGATCACGATGTAGTCGTGTTCTTCGGTGCACGGGGTGACCGAGGCATCCGCCAGATTCGTGCCGTCGACGAAGGAGAAGCAGTCACCCACCAGCAGGCGCGTTGAACCGATGACGGTCGTCTCGAGGACCTGACCGTTGGCATCGCGCTCCGGGCCGAGAAACGCGCACCCGCCGAGCGCGAGCACTGTGCCAGCGAGGGTCAACGCGATCATGACAGATCGAATCGATCGAAGTTTCATGCTGCCCCCGGTGTTTGATGAGCCCGCACTCCTGTGGGATACTCGTAAGGTTGTCGTGACGGCCCCATCGTATAGTGGCCTAGTACGCCGCCCTCTCACGGCGGTAACACGGGTTCGAATCCCGTTGGGGTCACCATAATCGAAACTCAGCGAGTTTTGCTCATCGCGGAACTCGACTCGGGCGACGTTGAACATCATGGTGATCGCTGGATCGTTCGCGATGAACACCAACCTCTTCTTCTGAACGGATGCCCGTGCAAGATTTCGCGCTACCCGCCTGGTTCGAGATCACCGCGCTCGCAGTACTCGTTGCAATTCTCGCGTTCGACCTGATCCTCGCCTACCGTCGGCCACACGTACCGAGCACTCGCGAGTCGGCACTGTGGGTGAGCTTCTATGTCGGTCTCGCACTGATCTTTGCTGTGCTCATGCTTATCGTCGGGGGAAGCGAGCCTGCGGTTCAGTTCATTGCCGGGTGGGTGACCGAGTACTCGCTCTCGATCGACAATCTGTTCGTCTTTGTCATCATCATGACGAGGTTCGCGGTGCCGCGAAAGTACCAGCAAGAGGTACTCATGGTCGGCATCATTATCGCCTTGGTGCTGCGTGGGCTCTTCATCTTGCTCGGTGCCCAGCTCATCGAGAGCTTCTCGTGGATCTTCTACATCTTCGGCGCGTTCTTGATCTTTACCGCCATCCAGCAGGCTTTTCAGAACCACGACGATATGGAGCAGACCGAAAACGGTGTCATCCGTTTCTTGCGTCGTCGCGTCGCCATCACCGATGAGTACGACGGTGCGAAGCTCCGCACGGTCATCGATGGGAAGAAGGTCTTCACGCCGATTCTCATTGTGTTTGTCGCCATTGGCATTACCGACCTCGTGTTCGCGCTCGACTCGATTCCGGCGATCTTCGGCATCACGACCGACCCCTTCATCGTGTTCACCGCGAACATCTTCGCTCTCATGGGGCTGCGGCAGCTGTACTTCCTGCTCGGCGACCTCATCGACAAGCTCGAGTATCTCCATTACGGCATCGCGTTCATCCTCGCCTTCATCGGCGTGAAGCTCTTCTTCCACGCCCTGCACGAGAACGAGCTGCCGTTCATCAACGGCGGCGAGGGTGTTGAATGGGCGCCCGAGATCTCGACCTGGACTTCTCTCGGTGTGATCCTCGGCGCGATGACTGTCGCGGTCGTCGCCAGCCTCATCAAGATTCGAGTGGATGCTCGCCGCGAAGCCGCAAAGGAGCTCGAGCCGACGGAGTAGCGCGATTCGGCCAAATGCTACGCTCGAAATGAAGAAGGACGGTGTGATGGCTGAGCAAGCGCGACCCAAGACCCTCGCCGAGAAGGTCTGG
>JBGSTT010000207.1:0-4244 GCA_041736385.1 Rhodoglobus sp.
ACTCGGCTGCGGACCAGGCTGTGCACTGGGCTGTGTACTGGGCTGTGCACTGGGCGAGACGCCGGGTGGCGCACTCGGTGGTGCATTCGGCACGGTACCGGGCGTTGCCGGGGGACTCGGCGACGCCGTCGAGGTTGGATCAATAATCCGCGAAGGATCAACTGTGATCGACTGAACGGAGTCGAGCACTGTTGATTGATCAACAGGCGTGAGCGCGACCGCAATGGCGCCGCCACCGACGACGACCAGTACCAATGCGGCACAGGTCGCTGCGATCGAGCGACGTCCGGTCATGACTCCATTCTGCGTGTCACAGGTTTCGAGACGTCGCTTGATGAGAACTCTCTCATCCGACGACCTTGCCAGTCAGTCGCGCGCATTCGCGGAGCCGAGGAACACCGTCTCTAGGCCGCGCTAGTTCGGCGGGGAGCGTAGAATCATTTCCGGGCAGCGATCCGGCATCACCGGGGAGCCTTCGGAAGAACAGCGTGTAAGCGCTAATTAGAACCGAGTGAGCAGTTTGAGTGGCGGTCGCCAGCGGCCGCAAGCGGGGTGGTACCGCGGCCGAGAGGTCGTCCTCGTGCACAGCACTCATGAGCGCAACGCTTATGAGAAGCCGCAGCACAGGAGCAGCATGCCATACCCCCACCACACGCCAGACGAACCCGTCCAGCCGTCACCGCGCTTCCCCGCGATCGAGGAGCGGGTGCTCGCCTACTGGAAGACAGACAGCACTTTCCAAGCATCCGTCGACAATCGCGAGGGTGCAGAAGAGTGGGTCTTTTACGACGGCCCGCCGTTCGCGAACGGCCTTCCTCACTACGGCCACTTGCTGACCGGCTACGCCAAAGATGTCTTCCCGCGGTTCCAGACCATGCGCGGCAAGCAAGTGCATCGCCGGTTCGGCTGGGACACCCACGGCCTGCCAGCCGAGCTTGAGGCGATGCGCCAGCTCGGCATCACCGAGAAAGCCGACATCGAGAAGATGGGCATCGCGGCCTTCAATGAGAAAGCGCGCGAGTCGGTACTCGAGTACACGCAGGAGTGGCAGGAATACGTTACGCGGCAGGCCCGCTGGGTCGACTTCGAGAACGACTACAAGACCCTCGACTCTTCGTTCATGGAGAGCGTCATCTGGGCGTTCAAGCAGCTGTATGAAAAAAAGCTTGCGTACGAGGGATTCCGCGTCCTTCCGTATTGCTGGCACGACGAGACGCCGCTCTCGAACCACGAGCTACGCATGGACGACGACGTCTACAAGATGCGGCAAGATCAATCGGTCACCGTCACGTTTCCGCTCGACGGCGCGAAAGCGGAGAGCCTCGGCTTGACCGCCGTGCGCGCATTGGCCTGGACGACCACGCCGTGGACCCTTCCGACCAATCTTGCGCTCGCCGTCGGTCCAGACATCGAGTACTCGGTGCTGCCCAGCGGTCCACTTGGCGCCGGGATCTCGGCAAGCTCGATCACCGGTGGTCGAGCGGAGTCGAGACCCATCGCAGAGGGCGTCGCCGAGTTTCTGCTGGCCAGCGACACCATTGCCGCCTACGCGAAAGACCTCGGCTATGAGTCGGCGGATGCCGCGGCATCCGCGATCACCAGAACACTCAAGGGTCGCGAGCTCGAGGGTGTGCAATACGCCCGCTTGTGGGACTACTTCGCCGACGCCGCGGAGTGGGGCACCGAGAACGCCTGGCAGATCCTCGTCGCGGACTATGTCGCCACCGGCGAGGGCACCGGGATCGTTCATCAGGCGCCCGCGTACGGAGAAGATGACCAACTGGTGTGCGGCGCCGCGGGCATCCCGGTCATTCTTTCGGTTGATGACGGCGGACGCTTCTTGCCCATCATCGACGATGTTGCCGGCCTCCAAGTCTTTGAGGCAAATAAGCCGCTCACGCAGAAGCTTCGCGCCGACGGCCGGCTGCTGCGTGTTGCGAGCAACGAGCATACTTATCCGCACTGCTGGCGCTGCCGCAACCCGCACATCTACAAGGCGGTTTCGAGTTGGTTCGTGAAGGTGCCAGAGTTCCGTGACCGCATGAGCGAACTTAACCAGCAGATCAACTGGGTGCCAGAAAACGTCAAGGACGGCCAGTTCGGCAAGTGGGTTGGAAACGCCCGCGACTGGTCGATCAGCCGCAACCGTTACTGGGGCAGCCCCATCCCGGTCTGGAAGAGCGACAACCCTGAGTACCCGAGAATCGACGCCTACGGCTCGTTCGCCGAGCTAGAGGCTGACTTTGGCACACTCCCGCTCAACGAGAAAGGTGAGCCCGACCTCCACCGGCCGTTCATTGATGAGTTGACCCGGCGTAATCCCGACGATCCGAGCGGCTCTTCGACCATGCGGCGCATCCCCGATGTGCTTGATGTTTGGTTCGACTCCGGCTCGATGCCATTCGCTCAGGTGCACTACCCGTTCGAGAATCGTGAATGGTTCGACAGCCACAACCCAGCCGACTTCATCGTCGAGTACATCGGGCAAACGCGCGGCTGGTTTTACACGATGCACACGCTCGCGACCGCCCTCTTCGATCGCCCGGCCTTCAAGAACGTCATTAGTCACGGCATCGTGCTCGGCAACGACGGTCAAAAGATGTCGAAGAGCCTGCGAAATTATCCGGATGTCTCAGAGGTGTTCAATCGCGACGGCGCGGATGCGATGCGCTGGTTCCTCATGTCATCGAGCGTCATCCGCGGTGGCAACATCGTCGTCACGGAAGAGGGGATTCGCTCCGGAGTGCGTGAACTGCTCCTCCCACTGTGGAGCACGTACTACTTCTTCACGCTGTATGCGAACGCCGAGCAATACGAGGCACGTCGGTCGACGACATCAGAGAACCTGCTCGACCGCTACATTCTCGCCAAGACTGGCGAACTGATCACGGCCGTCACCGACGACCTCGAAGCGCTCGACAGCCCGTTCGTGGCTGCCACGCTGCGCGAATTCGCGGATGTGCTCACCAACTGGTACGTGCGTCGCTCGCGCGACCGGTTCTGGGAAGGCACCGACCGCGACGCCTTCGACACCCTCTACACGGTTCTCGAAACGGTCGTACGTCTCGCCGCCCCGCTGCTGCCGCTCATTGCAGAGGAGATCTGGCGAGGGCTCACGGGCGGCAGGAGTGTGCACCTTCAAGACTGGCCGGAGGCTTCAGAGTTTCCGAAGGATCCTTCCCTTGTCACAGCGATGGACCGCGTGCGGGATATCGCATCCGCTGGCCTTGCGCTGCGCAAGGCGCACGGCCTGAGAGTCAGACTGCCGCTGGCGCACCTCACCATCGTGAGCGCCCAAACCGAGTGGTTCGATGGTGTGGCGAGCATCCTCGAAGACGAACTCAACGTCAAGACGGTCTCGTTCGCGCCGCTCTTGGAGGACTCGCTCGTGGCTTTTGGCATTACCCGTCGCCTCAGTGTGAACGCGCGCGCTCTGGGTCCGCGGCTCGGCAAGCAGGTGCAGCAGGTCATTCAGGCAGCAAAGGCCGGTGACTGGTCGATGGCCGGCGAGGTCGTGGTCGTCGGTGGTATCCCCCTTGAGACAGGGGAGTATGAGCTCGAACTGGAAGCGGCAGACCCCTCGAGCGCGATCGCGTTTCTCGGTGACGGCGGATTCGTGCTGCTCGATACCCACACGACTCCCGCGCTTGAGGCGGAAGGTCTCGCGCGGGACATGATCCGCGTGATTCAGGACACCCGCAAGGCGGCTGGCTTCGAGGTAAGCGACCGCATCACGCTGTCAGTGCTCGGGGCGTCGCGTGCTGACATCGCCGGGCTGGCGGCCTTTGCCGAGATGATCGCGACCGAGACGCTTTCGGTCGAAGCCACGTTCACCGAAGCCGCTGAACCGCTTACGACAGCAGCCATGGATGCGACCGTCGGCGCACAACGCGCGGTCGTCAAGGGCGGGCAGTACGCGAATACTGATCTACTTGTCATCGACGTCGTGAAGTCTGGAGCAGTGGATGTCTGATCAGTTCGGCAACGGCAACGGCAACGACGACCGCAACAACGACCGTAACGACGACCGCAGAGGGAACGACGGTAACGAGGGCACCAACCTCGACGAAGACTCCGACTGGGAGCTCGAAGACGCCGAGTACCAGGATGACGCAGACAAAGTGTACGAGGAGTTGCTCGCCAGAATCGGCGAATCGGCACCGCAACCGCGACTGGACGCAACCCGGCGGGCGGTAGCCATGCTCGGGGACCCGCAGTCGAGCTATCCGATCATCCACGTCACG
>JBGSTT010000208.1:0-11440 GCA_041736385.1 Rhodoglobus sp.
CCGCCATCACTCTCGTGCGACTGGACGATGCTTCGCATGGCGTCGGCGATCTCCCGTCGTCCGCCGTACCCGATCGCCAGGTTGACGTGAAGTCCGGTCTTGCCAACACCCCGCCGTTCGGCCTCTGCGAGTCGGCTGACAAGAGTTTGTGGCAACGCCTCGGTCGAGCCGACATGCTGGATGCGCCAGTCGCGAAACTGCGAGAGATCCTCCGCGAGGTCGCCGATGATCTCGAAGAGGCCGTCGAGTTCTTCTGACGCGCGGCCGGTGAGATTGTCAGTGGAAAGCAGGTAGAGGGTCGCAACCGAGATTCCGAGGTCGTCGCACCACTGGAGAAACTCGCGATACTTCGCGGCTCCCGCTCGATGTCCGTGCGCCGCAGTTTCAAGTTCGCGCAATTTCGCCCACCGGCGGTTGCCGTCGATGATCATGGCAACGTGCTTCGGCAGGGGCTGGGTAGCAAGAGACCGCCGCAGTCGGTTCTGATACAGCCCGTAAAGAAGACCGCGACCGAGAGGGATCCCGCGATCGTTCACACGCCTACGCTAGCCCACGATGCTCACAGGGTTCAGTCTCGCAGCAGCCTTACAGTTGAGGTATGAGTGGGCAAACCCCAGAAGGCCGACCGGATGCCGCGGCTTCGATTGCGACGGAACCCACCGAACCGGATCTGCCAAGCCTGCCGCTGCTCGAGGATGCGATCACCTACGCCAAGCTCGACGCCAAGCCCACCTGGCGTGGCTGGATTCACGCAGCGACCTTCCCCGTCGCGATCGTGCTCGGCGTCATCCTCATCGTGCTCGCGGACGGGGCAGCGGCCAAGATCAGTTCGGCGATCTTCGTGGCATCCTCACTGCTGCTGTTTGGTGTTTCTGCGCTCTACCACCGCTTCGACTGGAGCGAACGCGCCCGCGTGCTGTTGAAGCGCTTCGACCACTCGAACATCTTTTTGCTGATCGCCGGCTCGTACACACCGATCACCGTGCTGTGTCTCGCGCCAGAGAAGGCGACACTGCTGCTGTGGCTGGTGTGGGGCGGCGCGGCGCTCGGGATCGGGTTCCGCATCTTCTGGATCGGGGCTCCGCGCTGGCTCTACGTTCCGCTCTACATCCTGCTCGGCTGGGCCGCGATGATGTATATCGTCGACTTCTTCACCGTCGCGCCCGTCATGATGACGTTGATCATGGTTGGCGGCATCTGCTACACGGTCGGCGCCGTCTGCTACGCGCTCAAGCGGCCGAACCCGTTCCCCGGCAAGTTCGGCTTCCACGAGGTGTTCCACACCTTCACACTGCTCGCCTTCCTCTGTCACTGGACGGCGATCTTCCTCGTCGCGACGAATCCCCCGGTGCTCTAGTCCGGTTCTGTAGTTCGGTTCTGCCCTTCCAAGTCTGCTTCTAAGCCCGCCTGTTGGTCTGCTGCTAGTTCGGCATCGAGCTCAGCGTTGACCTGCTCGCGGTAGCGCACGCGGCGCACGCGGCGGGTCATGTCGATGGCGAGCAGCACCGTCGCAACAGCGACCAAGAGGGTAAGCACGAAGCCGATAACACCGGGCGTGACCAGATTCGGGTCGCCGTCGAAGCCGGGAATGGGCAACGGAGTTGGCGGGGACGTTGCCGCCCAGATAGCGGTGAGAGAGTGATTCGGATCGATCATGTCGGGGTCACCGAACTCCTAGGGAAAGCCAATAGCCTTGAGGTTCCAAGACTAACGGAGCCGATGTGAGTGACCTCGACGCGCGGTACGGTCGCAGCCCGCAAGCGACCCGTCGGAATCGGCGGATTGCTGTCGTCACCGCCATATCGTTCGCGCTCGTCTTTGGCGCGTGGCTCTTGTGGGCTGGGCTTCTGCAAACGCCCGCTCAGCTTGAGGTGCGTGACACCGGCTTTCTGATTCTGGATGACCGCGCAATCTCCGTCCGCTGGGAAGTGTCGACCGACACCGGCAACGAGGTCTCGTGCGCCGTTCAGGCGCTCAACTCGAGCTTCGGAATTGTGGGCTGGAGCATCGTCGAGATTCCCGCGTCGAACCAACGAACGCGAGTGCTCACCGAGACCCTGCGCACCAGCGAACTGGCGGTCACCGGGTTGATCTACCGCTGCTGGCTCACCTAGGCTTGTCGGATTGACCCGGCCGAACTCGGCCGGTTTCCTTTTTTCGCAACGAGTTGTGCAAATCCGGGAGGGCACGTGACAAACGACAGCAAGGTCACCTGGTTGACCGAGGAAGCCTTCGACCGACGCACCGCAGAACTGGCCCAGCTCTCTGGCGCTGGCCGCACGGAGATCGCCAAGAAAATTGAGGCTGCGCGCGAGGAAGGTGACCTCAAAGAAAACGGTGGCTACCACGCCGCCAAAGAAGAACAGGGCAAGATCGAGGCGCGCATTCGCGTGCTCACCGAACTGCTGCGCCACGCCGTCGTCGGTGAGGCACCGACCTCGACCGGCGTGGTCGAGCCGGGCACCGTCATCACCGCAACGATCCTGGGAGACGAAACGACGTTCTTGATTGGAAGCCGCGAGATCGTCGGCGACAGTGATCTGGATGTCTACAGCGAGATGAGCCCGCTCGGCACGGCGATCATCGGCCTCAAGGTTGGCGATTCGACCAGCTACACGGCGCCCAGCGGAAAAGCTATCGAGGTCAAGATTCTCAAGGTGGAGACCTACGTCTCCTAGACCGGTGCGGTCTCGACGGGCTTCGCTTTGCCGCCTGTCTCGTCGGCGTGAACTGGGCTAGAAGTCCACGCGCGGTTCGTAGCCTTCGTCGCGAAGCCGCTCGAGCACTTGCTCGGCATGTTCCGGTCCACGAGTCTCGATGTGCAGTTCAAGTTCGACCTGGCTGATTTGCATGCCGCTGCCGTGACGGGTGTGCAGCACTTCGACGACATTGGCACTGGCCTCCGCAATGATCGCAGCAGTGCGAGCAAGTTGGCCTGGCCGGTCGGGAAGTGGGATACGGAGCTTCAGGTACCGCTCCGAGGCTGCCAGCCCGTGGCTGATAACGCGCTCCATCATCATCGGGTCAATGTTGCCGCCGCTGAGAATCACGACTGTTGGCCCGGTTGCGGTGATCTGTCCTGACAGTATCGCCGCGACCCCGACGGCACCGGCTGGCTCGACGACGAGCTTGGCGCGTTCGAGGAGGGTTAGGAGAGCCTGCGCGGTGTCGCCATCGGTGACATTGACGACCTCGTCGACGAACTCACGCACAATCTCGAAGTTGAGCAGCCCCGGCTTGCTCACCGCAATACCGTCGGAGATCGTCGGCATCATCGTGATCTCGGTGGCGACGCCGGCGGCGAGTGAAACGGAGTAGGCCGCCGCGTTGACGGCCTGCACGCCGATGACCCGAATGGTTCGACCTTCGAGCGCTGCGCGCTGCTTAATCGCGCTCGCAACGCCGGAGATGAGGCCGCCGCCGCCGATCGGAACGATCACCGTCTCGACATCGGGGACCTGGTCGAAGATCTCGAGACCGACCGTGCCTTGGCCGGCAACGACATCCTCGTGGTCAAAGGGGGGAATCAGGACCGCGCCGGTGCTCTTGGCAAACTCGGCGGCAGCACGGAGCGGTTCCTCCACGGTGTGCCCACGAAGCACAACATCCGCACCGTAGTCTTTCGTGGCTTGCAGCTTCGGCAAGGCAACGCCGACCGGCATGAAGATCGTCGCCTTGATGCCGAGTTCGCGAGCGGCGAAGGCAACCCCCTGCGCGTGATTCCCAGCCGAAGCAGCAACGACCCCGCGGGCCTTCTCTTCGTCTGACAGGCGCGAGATGCGGTTGTATGCGCCGCGGATCTTGTATGAACCGGTGCGCTGAAGGTTCTCGCACTTGAGATAAACCGGGGCACCGAGCAGGTCAGCGAGGTACCGCGATGTCTCAACCGGAGTCAGCTCGGCGACGCCCAAAACCCGGCGCCGCGCATCCTCGAAGTCCGTCAGGCTCGGCCCGACCACAATGGTCTTAGGCACGCGAGTTATCGGCGTTGATGAGCGAGACGTTTACCACTTACACAGTCTAGATTGCGTGAGCGAGGGATGGCGCAAGCGGTGTCCGCTGTACTCGCTAGGTGTCCGCTGTACTCGCTAGGGTCGAGGGGTGCCAGACTCAGTCTCCCCCGCGCTCGCTCGTCGGGTGGCGCTGGCTGCGCAGGGGTTTGGGCGGGGGGTCTCGACGAGCTCGACCACCGAGGGCACGACGCGAGAGGTCTCGACAGGCTCGACCACGCAGGGCTCGACCACCGAAATCGGGGCGCGGCAGCTCAACGCGTTGATTGATCGGCTCGGGCTGCTGCAGCTCGACTCGGTCAACGTGTTCGAGCGCAGCCACTACCTGCCGGCGTTCGCACGGCTCGGCGCGTACGACAGGGCCACGCTCGACCGGTTGACGTTCGGCAAGCGCAGCGCATACATCGAATACTGGGCGCACGAGGCAGCGATCATCCCGGTCTCGACTTGGCCGCTCTGGCGCTGGAAGATGGCGGCGATGCGCGAGCGGGACCACGAACGGCGGTCGTGGCCGCGCGAGAACAAGCCGATGCTCGACTGGCTGCTCGCCGAAGTGGCTGAGCGGGGCCCGATCGCGGCGAGCGGGATCGAGCACGACGCGAACAAGCGACGCGGATCGTGGTGGGGATGGTCCGACGTGAAAGAAGGGCTCGAATACCTCTTCGGCTGGGGCGAGGTGGTCGCCGCCGGCCGCACGCGCTTCGAGCGCACCTACGCCCTGCCAGAGCAGGTGCTGCCAACGAGCATCCTTGACACCGTCATCTCGCGCGACGACGCGCATCGCACTCTCATCGAAATGGCGGCCAGGTCGCTCGGTATCGGGACGGCGACCGACCTCGCCGACTACTACCGGCTCAAGATGGCCGAGGTCACGCCCGCCATTCGCGACCTCGAAGACGCCGGGGTGCTGCTCCCGGTGACCGTCGCAAACTGGAACAAACCGGCGTGGCTGCACCGCGACGCCCGGATGCCGCGGCGCATCACCCACACGGCGCTCCTCTCACCCTTCGATCCGGTCGTCTGGCATCGGCCGCGCGCCGAGCGCATGTTCGGGTTCCACTACCGGATCGAGATCTACACGCCCGCCCATAAGCGGCAGTTCGGCTACTACACCCTGCCGCTTCTGATGGACGATGCACTCGTCGGCCGCATCGACCTCAAGAGCGACCGGCAGCAGCGGGTGCTGCGGGTGCAGTCCGCGTGGCGGGAGGCCGGGGCATCCATCGACCTGGACCGACTCGCCGACCTGCTGCGTCAGACCGCCACGTGGCAAGGGCTCGAGCGCATCGAGGTGATGCCGCGCGGCGATCTTGCGGATGGCGTTGCGGCCAGTTTGGGAATACTGTCAACCTGAACGTCCCTCAGTCGCGTCGGGAGAGTATGACAGTGCCCAGAAGCATCCAAAGATCCATCGTGAGTTTGTCATTGGTCGCCGGTCTCGTCGCGACGCTTGTCGCCTGCGCGCCGCCGACACCAGTTCCTTCATCGACGCCAACAGCAAAACCGAGCGCCTCCGCGACCGCAACTGCTGAGCCTGTTGCGCTCGCCCCGCAGCCGATAATCGGCACCACGTGTGCAGAATTACTGCCAAGCACAACTCTCTCCACTGAGTTCAGTGCGCCGGTCAGCGCGACAAACCCAGCTATCTCGCAAATGACGGCGGCTCCGTTCGCGCTCGCGTCCGCGTTGACGGCTCGCGCCCTGGGTGGCCTTGCCTGCGAGTGGAACAACGGTGAGTCGTACAGCGAAAAGCGCGGACTGAACCCTGCCTATGTTGGCTTTCGCATCGTGATCCTGCCGGATGCGGCAAGCCAGTGGGCTCGGTACATCGACTACTACGGAGCCGACGGCGCTGGACTGTACTGCTTCACCGCCCCGTCGGGCGTCATCGGCTGCAACGCGAACGACCTCGTCACCGATCGCTGGGTCGAGATCACCAGTTACGGCACCATCTCGGAAGACGCTGCAGCCGCGCTCCACACGATCGTGCTCGGTGCCGTCGCGGCCGCTGGCCCTGGCGCGCCACCATGGACACCGCCGGCGGGAACACTGCCGTTGCCGACAGAGTGCGCTGGCTTGGTGCCGTTCGGCATTGTTGCGTCGGCGGTGGGTTCGACGCTCCCGATCGAGAGCAGTGTCGGCGGCGGCGGCTGGAGCCTCAGGGCCGGGGCCAACGTCAATGCTGGCGTTGTTAGCTGCAGCTGGACTTACGGGGCCAGCGACTTGTCTCCCGGCGGCATCCAAAGCCTCGGGGCCGGAGCCTGGGCATGGAACGAAGCACGACCCGCCTTGACAACGCCAAGTACGCCGGAGGCCTTACCGATCGGCGGCCTCGAAGACAGTGACCAAGCGTGGATCCGGTGTGCACCCGCGAACACCGAGTGTGTCGTTGACCTCGTCATCGGCGGCAATTGGATCGAGTTCGTCTTGTATCAGGACGATGGCTTTGGATCCGGTGTTAGCGACCCTCGTGCCGCGGCGACCACCATCGCCGAAGGCGTGGTGGCAACGCTCAGGCCGTAGGCGCAATGCCATCGCGGGGGCTTGGGCGCTAGAAGCTTCTTCCGATCTCGCCGAGTCGCTGCACGCGCTCAGCGATCGGCGGATGCGTCGAGAACAGTCGGTCCATGAAGCCCGGCTTGGTGGGGTCCGAGATCCACATGTGGGCCATGGTGGAATTTTGGCGCCGCATCGGCCGCCCGTACTGCTCGAGCTTCGTTAGCGCGCTCGCGAGCGCTTCCGGGTGCCGCGTCGTGAGAGCGCCCGTGGCATCCGCAAGATACTCGCGCTGGCGCGACACCGCTGACTGCACGACCGCCGCAACGATTGGCGCAATGATGAACGCCGCAAGCCCGAGCACGAGCACTGCCGGGTTGTTGTTGTTGCCGCGTCCGCCGAAGAAGGACATGCGCAACAGCATGTCGGCGATGAAGCCGACCGCCACCACGAGCCCGAACACGATCATCGACACGCGGATGTCGTAGTTCTGTACGTGACCGATCTCGTGGGCCATCACACCCTCAAGTTCGGAGTCGTCGAGCAGTTCGAGTAGTCCAGTGGTCGCAGCGACCGAGGCGTGTTGCGGATCCCTCCCGGTCGCGAAGGCGTTCGGGGACGGATCGTTGATGATGTACACCTTCGGCATTGGCGTGCCGGTCGTGATCGAGAGGTTCTCGACGATGCGGTAGAGCCGCGGGTTGTCTGACTTCTGGATCTGGTGCGCTCCACTGAGAGCGAGCGCTTGACTGCCCGCTGCAAAGTACTGAATGAGCGCATACCCGGTCGCCACGACAAGAGTGATGATCACGATGGTGAGGTCGTTGTAGATCACGCTCGCCAGAAAGCCGAGCCCGCCGATGATGAGCAGGAACAGCAGAATGATGAAGACGGTGTTGCGTTTGTTCTTCGCTATCGCGCGATACATGCCGGGCGAAAACTAGAACTGCACGCGAGGCGGCTCGGCGATGGCTGCCGAATCTGCGACCTCAAAGAACTCGCGCTCCACGAAGCCCAGGCCGCGAACGAACAGTGTGTTCGGAAACAGCTTGATCTTCGTGTTCAGCTCACGCACGCCACCGTTGTAGAACCGGCGGCTGGCCTGAATCTTGTCCTCGGTATCGACGATCTCGCCCTGCAACTGCAAGAAGTTCTGGCTCGCCTGCAACTGGGGGTACGCCTCGGCGACGGCGAAGATCGACTTGAGCGCCGTCTGCATGTGGTTCTCGGCGACTGCGGCATCCGCTGGTCCTTGTGCTCCGATGGTTTCTGCACGCGCCTTCGTGACGTTCTCGAAGACCTGCTTCTCGTGCGCCGCGTAGCCCTTGACGGCTTCGATGAGGTTCGGCAGGAGGTCGGCGCGGCGCTTGAGCTGAACGGTGATGTCGCTCCACGCCTCGTCGACGCGCACGTTCAGGGTGACGAGTGAGTTGTAGGTCGTCAGTAGGTAGACGCCAACAATGACGACCAGCAGAACGATCACGCCAAGAACAATGAGGATTTCCATACCGGCAACTATAAGGTAGCGACCCCGCTACTGGGTATGCATGTTAGGTCACCGGATGCGCCGAGAGGGTCAGGATCGCGAGGCAAGCACCTGCTGCAGCCAGCGATAGGAGCGCTTCGGCGTACGCTCGAGCGTGTCAAAGTCGACGCGAACCAGTCCGAATCGTTCGCGAAAACCGGTGGCCCACTCCCAGTTGTCCATCAGCGTCCAGACGTAATACCCGCGCACGTCGAGTCCATCCGCGCCTTCAAACGCGACCGCAAGATGCTCGGCAAGGTAGCGAATCCTGCCTGGGTCATCCACTGAACCGTCGGCGGCGACCGCATCATCAAAGCTCGCCCCGCCCTCGGTGATGTAGAGCGGGGGCAGAGCGGCACCGTAGCGCGAGGCGTAATCCCGCAAGCTGTCGCCCAGAAAACCAGGTGCAATCGGCCAACCGAAGCCGGTCTTGGGGTACTCGGGAAATTCAGCCAAATGGAACGGGAGCCCGCGCAGCCCCGGTGCAGACGTGCCGTCTGGGCTGCGGTCGTGCGGAGGTGGGCCGGCTGCAATACGAGTCGGGGCGTAGTAGTTCAGACCGTAGAAGTCCAGCGGCTGATGGATGACGGTCAGGTCGTGCTCATCGATCTCGATGAGCGGCTTGAAGAGTTTGCGAGCCAGAAACGGAAACTTCGGGTACTGACCGAGCAACACCGGGTCAGCAAACACGCGATTGAAGATCAGGTCAAAGACCTCGGCGAAACCTCGAGTGGCGATGTTGTCTTTTGCCGGGATCACGGGCGAGTGGATGTTCGTGATGCCGATACCCCCGGTGACGCCCTCAGAGCGCAGCGCCTGCACCGCGAGGCCGTGACCGAGGAGCTGGTTATGCACAGAAGGCAGCGCATCGAAGAGCAGGGTCGCACCCGGTGCGTGCACGCCGAGGGCGTACCCGTTCAGCGTGACGCTCGTCGGCTCGTTCAGCGTGACCCACTTATTGACGCGATCGCCGAAGGCTTGTGCCGCGATGAGCGCAAAGTCGGCGAAGCGGGATGCCGTATCCCGCGTCATCCAGCCGCCATGGTGTTGTAGTGGCTCTGGCATGTCCCAGTGGAACAGGGTAACCATCGGACTGATGCCGGCAGCAAGCAACTCGTCAAGCAACCGGTCGTAGAAGGCGATGCCGGCTTTGTTCGGCCCACCGACGCCGCCCGGCTGGATGCGCGGCCACGACAACGAGAACCGATACGAATCAACACCGAGCTGTGTCATGAGCGCGACATCTTCTGGATAGCGGTGGTAGTGGTCGGTCGTCACCGCGGCATCTGAACCGTCAGCAATGCGACCGGGCTGTGCCATGAAGGTGTCCCACGTCGACGGGCCCCGACCGCCTTCGCGCACCGCGCCCTCGATCTGGAACGCCGCTGTCGCCACCCCCATCGTGAAGTTGGGTGGCATTCTGGCGGCGAGCCCGGCCGGGTCGTGCAGCCAGTCGTTGTCTGAAGTGGTTCGCGCGCCGCTCTGGACGCCGCTCACGCGCCGAGCACGGTGGTGAGGTAGTCGTTGCCGAAGAGGCGATCCGGATCGAGCCGGTTGCGCACCGCAACGAAGTCGTCCAACCGTGGGTAAGTCGGTCGCAAGTCCTCGACGGTGCGATTGTGCATTTTGCCCCAGTGCGGGCGGGCGTCATGCGCACGCATAATCGCCTCGACCTCGCGGAAGTACTCGGTTGGGTCTTCGCGGTAGTACCGGTGCACCGCGACATAGCCGGTCGCACGACCGGTTGCGGTGGAGAGCCAAAGCTCGTCCGCAGCGCTCGACCGCACCTCGATCGGGAACGAGATGCGCCAGCCTTTGGCATCGATGAGCGCGCGAACCGCGCGCACGGCATCCGGCACTGCCGCGACGGGCAGGGCGTACTCCATCTCGCGGAAGCGCACGGTGCGGTCGCTCGCGAAGACGCTCGCCGAGGCATCCGTGAATTCTCGATCACCGGTGAGTTTGACGGCCAGCCGATTGATCGGCGGGACGAGCGCGGGCACCGCACGGCCGAGATTCACGATGCCGCGAAAGACGGTATTGCTCATGAAGCTGTCGTCGAGCCAGGCCGAGAACGCGCCTAGTGGATGCCGCGGCTCATCAGCCCCCAGGCGCGTGTTGCTCTTGGTGAGCACTGTCTCGGTGTGCGGCCAGACGTAGAACTCGAAGTGGTCGACGGCCGCAATACGCTCGTGCCACTCGTTGAGCACGAGGTCAACGTTCTCGGGTCGCTCGACCGCGTGCAGCAGAAACGCGGGGACGCATTCGATCGTGATGTCGACCACGACGCCGAGGGCTCCGAGCCCGAGCGCGGCAGCAGGAAGCAGTTCGGAGTTTTCGGTTTCGTCGATGCGCAGTACGTCACCGGCAGCGGTCACGAGGGTGAGCGCACGAATCTGGGTCGCGAGGCCGCCGAACGCGGATCCGGTCCCGTGGGTTCCGGTCGACACCGCGCCGGAGATCGTCTGCCGATCAATATCGCCCATGTTGGCCAGTGCCAGGTTGTATGGAGCGAGCAGGGAGGCGATTTGGTACAGGTGCGTCCCAGCCGCAAAGGTCGCGAGGTTGCCTTCGACCGCGAGCAGTCCGTCAAGACCGCCGAGGTCGAGTTGCACGCCAGCGGTCGCGCCGATGGCCGTGAACGAGTGACCGGCACCGATCGGCTTCACGGTGAGGCCGCGGTCCTTCGCAAAGCGAACAGCCGAGACGACTTCGTCAACGCTGGTCGGCCGCGCGATGAACTGCGGAGTGACCGTCACGGAGCGGCCCCAGTTGCGCCACTCAGCGCCGCGCTCAATTGCGCCGACCGAAATCATTGTCGTCACAGAAATGCCTTTCCTTCGCCGCGATACGTCGGCACAGTCTCAATTATCGACCCTTGCTCGACGATCGCGAACGCATTCAGGTGCTCGCTGAGTTCACCGGCCTTGGTGTGCCGCAGCCATACGCGGTCCCCCACGTTCAGACGGGCTGCGGCCGCTCCCGTGACGGGTGACTGCACCTCGCCCGCCATCTCCCGCGGCACGAACTCCAGTCCAGCGGGCCAAGCGAGTTGTGGCATCCGGTCGATGCCGGGTGGTCCGGATGCGATCCAGCCGCCACCGAGGATGGTCGCGACCTCGGCGGTCGGCTTGCGCACCACCGAGAGGGCAAAGGCGGCCGCGGGGGCCGGGGTGAAGTGCGAGTAGGTGTCGAAGAGGTGCGGGCCGAACAAGCCGCTACCTGCTGCAATCTCGGTGACCGAATCGTCGGATGCTGTGCGCTCGATCGAGCCGGTGCCGCCCCCGTTCACGAACTCGAGTTCGGCAAGATTGCGCACCGCTGCGACAACCGCCGCGCGGCGCTCGAGCAGCTCAGCAAACGAACGCGCTTGCATCCCGTCGATGACGCGCGCCAGCATCGGCTTTCC
>JBGSTT010000212.1:0-2190 GCA_041736385.1 Rhodoglobus sp.
CCGAGCCCGACCACCAAGAGGATTTTGCCCTTCATGTGGTGCTCCGTTCTGTTTCGAGGTTGGTACGACCACCCTAACCCCGACCGCAACGAACTCTCAAAGAATTATGCCTCCCGCGGAATGTACTGTGGCCCCGTGGCATTCGAACCGTTCACCTTCGCTCAACCGATCGTCACCGAGGCGGTCACCCTGCGTTTGCTCACCCCGGTCGACGTGGATGCCGTGCACTCGTGGATGAGCGACCCCGAGGTGGTTCGCTATCTGCTGCACGAACCGCGCAGCCGGGAAACGGTCGCCGAGAAGGTCGCCGAGTACGCCCAAGCCTCGACGCTCGCGGCCAAAGGTGACTACCTACAGCCGGCAATTGTCGTCGACGGCACCGTGGTCGGGGCGATGTATCTGACACTTTCGAGCCTCGACGATCTCACCGCCGAGCTGGGATGGGCGCTGCGGCGCGAGTACCACGGCAGGGGTTATGCCTTCGCGGCGGCGAGTGCAATGCTCGATCTGGCGTTCCGCGGCATGGGACTGCACCGGGTGTTCGCCGAGCTTGACCCGCGGAACGCGGCATCCGTCGCCCTGTGTTTGCGGCTCGGCATGCGACACGAAGCGCACTTCGTCGAGCACATGATGTTCAAGGGTGAGTGGGCCGACACCGGCATCTACGGCATCCTCGACCGGGAGTGGCTGGCGCGCTAAGCTCGGCGGCGCTGCCACCAGGTCGCTACGCCGTGCACGACTGGGTTGTTGGCGATTGCGATAAGCAACGGCAACCGGGCGAGAGAGTTGCCGACACCGGGAAACCGCATCAGTCGTCGCATCGGCATTGAGGCGACCATATCGAGCATGCTTGTGCCGCCTTCCGCTTTGACGGCAGCGCCGCCCGCAGCGCGCGCAAGAATCGGGCCAGTGACGGGGTGCGAGAGGAAATCGACGATTCTGGAGTCGAGAGTAAGACGTTCTCGCGGCGGCCCACCGATCGTGACTGTCGCGCTCAGCGCAACGCGATGCGAATCGTGGCCGATCTGAACGATGTAGTCGCCACCGGTGATTCGCCAGTCCGAGGTTCGGCTGTCCCAATGGGCGAAGTCGCGCGGCTCCAACCTGAAGTCCACGCGACGCGCTTCGCCTGGCTGGAGGTCAATTTTGCTGAATCCACGAAGTTCGCGCTTGGGCCTCGCGACCTCTGACACCGGGGGCGCGATGTACAGCTGAACAACATGCTTACTCGCGCTCGTACCCGTGTTTGTGACGGTGACGGACGCCTCGGTCGCACTGGCAGACATCTGGGTGTATTCAAAGGTCGAGTAGCCAAGCCCGAAACCGAACGGGTAGCGCACCGGCCGGTCAACGCTCTCGTAGTAGCGGTATCCGACGAACACGCCTTCGCCGTAGCGCACAACGTCGTTTTCGCCGGGAAAGTTGAGATACGCGGGAGTGTCTTGCAGTCGAAAGGGGATGCTCTCCGCGAGTCGACCGGAAGGAGCAACTGTGCCAAACAGCACGTCGGCAATCGCCGAGCCGCCCGCTTGGCCGAGCAGCCACGCCTCGAGGATTACCGGCACAGAATCGTGCCACGGCTCTAGCGACACCACACTGCCGTTAGTGAGAATGACGACCGTTTTGCGATTCGCTGCCGCGACAGCAGCGATCAGGTCGAGTTGGTCGGCTGGCAGGTTGAGATGCCTTCGATCGAAGCCCTCGGACTCGGCCCCTTCTGGCAGTCCGACGAAGAGCAACGCCACGTCGGCGCGACCTGCTGCGGCTACAGCCTCGTCGATCAGCGCCTGCACATCCGCGCGAGAATCGAAACTGTAGCCTGCCGCGAACTCGAGACCGGCCTCTGCACGTTGCATGAGCGCATCCAGCGCGGTATCGACCATGGTCGCGATGACCTGAGAGCTCCCGGCGCCCTGAAACCTCGGACTACGCGCAAACTCCCCGATGACCGCCATCGACTGCTGAGGCGTGAGCGGCAATACCGCCCCTTCGTTGCGCAACAACACCATGGACTCCGCTGCGGCCTCTCGCGCCAGCGCGTGGTGGGCTTCAACATGCTCGGCCGAATGCACCTGAGCGCCGCGCTGAGACGCCCGTATTTTCTCGGCCAGGTTCGCAATGCGCGCCACCGCCGCATCCAGGAGCACTTCACCGAGCTCGCCCGAGTTCACGGCCGCAAGAACGGCATCG
>JBGSTT010000217.1:0-3255 GCA_041736385.1 Rhodoglobus sp.
AGACAGCGACGTGACCGGAATCGGCGAGGACGGGCCAGCGGCTGCTCCGGCGGTGCCCGCCTACGCCGCCTCGTTGATGTCGAAGTTCGGCGTTTCAATGCCGACCGGCACCGGGTCGACGGAGTTTGACGACGTCGTGCCGTGGGAGCTGTTCGTCAAGGTCAACCACCATATCGAGTGGAACGAGCTCAAGCGCGGCGCTGTTGAGGAGTACGCGGTTTCGCAAGGAGTCCCGCCCGGCGAATGGAAGATCGCCCACAAGAGCTGGTACGACCGAATGGGTTCCGACATGACGCTCATGACGAAGTTCGGCCAGATCATGTCGAAACCGTGAGCGGCGATCTCAGCGTCGAGCGGCGCATCCGCCGGTTCATCGCGTGGGGCGCCTGGATGTTCGTGATCGGGCTGGTACTCGCCGTCGGCGGCGCGGCGACCGTAGCGATTTCACAGGGCGCTCAGATCGCGTTCGGGGCTGACCGAGCCGAGATTCCGGAACCGCTCGCGTTCGAAGCGGACGGTGGCGACTACCAGCTGACACTCCTTGCTGACCCACTCGCGATTCAGTCGCCATACATCGGCGACAACAACGCCGTCGCGTACCTTGTGTGCACGATCGACCGCTCGGATGGCACCACTGTCGAGGTCGACGGGGGGACGCAACTCGTGCGCGTTGAGAGCGATCTGGGTATCGAGATCGGTGGATTCAGCGCGCCTGCCGGCCCGACAACAGCCACCTGCGCGTTCAAGGACGGGCGAGCCTCGAGCTTCTACTACTACTCGGTCGCCCCGAAATCATCGATCGTAACAACGGTCGGCACCGCGATCGTCGTCATCGGCGTAGTCCTTCTCGGTCTGGGGATTTGGTTACTAGCGAAGGGCTACGCGGCACGATCCGGCAATCTCAAGCGCCTGTAGCGCTGCGTTTCGGAACGGCAGACGACTCGTCTCGACTCGTCCCGTACGCCTCATCTCGGTGAATTCCCAGCCTCGCGGGACCAAATTAGGGAAACGCGGTGTTGCACATGACAGTGTCGGCGAGAATAGCGGCACCGAGCATCCACTTGATCGAGGAGAACACATCATGACCGACGACGGCAGCATCACCCGCACCCCCGGCACCGAGACCGCAGTACTCGCTGGCGGCTGCTTCTGGGGCATGGAAGACCTCGTTCGACGCCAGCCTGGCGTGCTCGGAACGCGCGTCGGCTACACCGGCGGCGAGAACGACCATGCGACGTACCGCAAGCACCCTGGACACGCCGAGGCGCTCGAGGTCGTGTTCGACCCGACCAAGACGACCTACCGCGACATCCTCGCGTTCTTCTTCCAGATCCATGACCCGTCGACCCTCAACCGGCAAGGCAACGACATCGGTTCGAGCTACCGGTCGGCGATCTTCCCGCTGAGCCCCGAGCAGGAGCAAGTCGCCCGCGACACGATTGCTGACGTGGATGCCTCCGGCCTCTGGCCGCGCAAGGTCGTCACGGCGATCGAACCGGAAGCTGCGTTCTGGCAGGCCGAGCCAGAGCATCAGGACTACCTATTGCGCAACCCGAACGGATACACCTGCCACTTCCCACGGGCTGGCTGGGTGCTGCCGCGCCGCGAAGCCGCGAGCGCGTAGGACTGAGCTACGGGTTGGGAGCTTGGACAGGCTCAACCTGCATTGGGGCCGGATTACCTAGCGCGGCGGCTCGACGGTCTGGGCGCGTCACCAAAACGCAACCAACGAGGATGAGGCCAAAGCCGACGAGCGTCCAGATCGTGATCGGCTCCGAGAGCACGAGGGCGCCAGCAAGCACGGCGACGGCCGGGTTGACGTAGGTGATCGCAGTCATGCGGATCGGACCGATCTCGGCGACTAGCGCGAACATCAGCACGAAGGCCAGCGCGCTGCAGATGACGGCGAGCACCACGACGGAAAGGATCGTTGGCGGGGAAGGGACCGCCGTCGGCCATCCTCCCGTGACAGCAACGACCGGCAGGATGAGCACGCTACTGATAGCGAGTGCGAGCGCGACCACGCCGACCGGCGGCAAGTCGGACATCCATCTGGCAAGGATCGCCGGGCCCACCGCGTAACCGAGCACGACGACGCTGAGCATGGCGACGCTGGCAAGGTCAGAGCCGCCGAGGTCGAGGCCGACGATGGCGGCGACCCCGAGCATCCCGATGGCGATACCGAGCCAGTTGATTGCGGTGATGCGATCGCGTCGGCCGAAGGCAAGAGCTACCCCGACGGCGACCAATGGAACGGCCGAGAGCAGCAGCCCTGTTGTCGAGCTCGGCAGGTTCACCTCGGCCGAGTTCAGGAAGAACCATGGCAAGAGCATTTCGGCAAACGCGAAGGCGAGCAGTGGCTTCCAGTGTTTCAGCACCGGCCGCAGCGCCCCGCGCGCCGCGGCAATAGGCAGCAGGATCAGTGCCGCGAGCCCGGCGCGAGCCAGCACAAGAAACTCCGGTGTCAGTTCGGCGACCGCGATTTTGACGAACAGGTATGGGATGCCCCAGATCAGTCCGAGGGCGGCGAACAGGATGATGCCGCGGCGAGTCATTGTTCCATTCTCGGTGACGCGGCTTCGATCGGATGACCGAGCGAGCTACAGTCCGACCCACTCGGTGGCGCCGGCTGCCAGATGCTGGCGCTTCCAGATCGGCACCTCGAGCTTGATGAGTTCGACGAGGCGCTGGCAGGCGGCGAAGGCCTCCGCGCGGTGGGGGGCTGCAACGGCGGCAACGAGGGCGATGTCGCCGATGGCCAGGGTGCCGACGCGGTGGGCGGCGGCAACAGCCAGCCCTGACTCTGCTGCGACCGTTTGGCAGCACTGTTCAATGAAACGCTGTGCCTCTGGATGCGCCTGGTAGTCCAGTGCGGTCACGCTTTCGCCGTGATCGTGGTCGCGCACGATGCCGCGAAAGCTCACCAGCGCGCCGTTGACTCGGTCGAGCACGAAGTCTTCAATCGCGGACTGGTCGAGTGGGGCATCCGAGATGATCGCAAGGATCCTTGATCGCTGATCGAGCTCGTCGAGATCCGAGCCGCGCGGGGGGATCTCGACGGGCTCGATCACCGGTTGGTCACTCATGCGCGCCACGGCCCGCGACTTGCGCCACGAGGTGCTCGAGCAGCTCGTCGAGCACGGCGAGTCCGTCGTTGACTCCGCCGCGCGAACCCGGGAGGTTCACGATCACGGTGCCTCGTGCCGTGCCGGAGAGCCCTCGGCTTAGCGCTGCCTTCGGGGTGTGCGGCAGGCC
>JBGSTT010000090.1:0-2646 GCA_041736385.1 Rhodoglobus sp.
ACCTGATCGAACTTGGACTGCTCGCTCTTGTAGACCAAGTCAGACTGGTCCTTGCGCAGCATTGGCTTGTTCGTGGGGATCGCCACGACGCCCAGCTTGTAGGTGCTCATGAACTCCGCCGCCTCGGTCTCGGCGGTACCGGTCATGCCGGAGAGCTTTGAGTAGAGCCGGAAGTAGTTTTGGAGGGTCACGGTCGCGAGAGTCTGATTCTCGGCCTTGACCGCAACGCCTTCCTTGGCTTCAATCGCCTGATGGATGCCCTCGTTGTAACGACGGCCAACGAGGATGCGCCCGGTGTGCTCATCGACGATGAGAACCTCGCCGTTCATCACGACGTAATCCTTGTCTTTCTTGAACAAGGCGGTGGCCTTGATCGAGTTGTTGAGGAAGGAGATCAGCGGGGTGTTGGCGGACTCGTACAGGTTGTCGATGCCGAGGTAGTCCTCGACCTTCTCAATGCCGGGCTCGAGAACTCCGACGGTGCGCTTCTTTTCGTCGACCTCGTAGTCAACGCCAGACACGAGCTTCTTCGAGAGCCCGGCAAACTCGGTGAACCAGCGGTTGGCCTCGCCGGAAGCGGGGCCGGAGATGATGAGCGGGGTGCGCGCCTCGTCGATGAGGATCGAGTCGACCTCGTCGACGATCGCATAATGGTGACCGCGTTGCACCATGTCTTGGGCCTGCCAAGCCATGTTGTCGCGAAGGTAGTCGAACCCGAACTCATTGTTTGTGCCGTAGGTGATGTCCATCGCGTACTGCTCGCGACGCTCGGCGGGATTCTGACCTGAGAGGATGCATCCGGTCGTCATGCCGAGAGCACGGAAGATGCGCCCCATCAGTTCGGACTGGTAACTCGCGAGATAGTCGTTGACCGTAATGACGTGCACGCCGTTCGAGGCGATCGCATTGAGGTATGCCGCAAGGGTCGCGACCAGGGTCTTGCCCTCTCCGGTCTTCATCTCGGCGATGTTGCCAAGGTGCAGGGCAGCACCGCCCATGAGCTGCACGTCGAAGTGCCGCATCCCGAGGGTACGAATTGAGGCTTCGCGCACAGCCGCAAACGCCTCTGGTAGTAGATCGTCGAGCGACTCACCGTTCGCGTGGCGCTCGCGCAACTCGACAGTCTCGTGCCGAAGCTCCTCGTTCGTGAGTTCGCGGAAGTCGTCTTCGAGGTGATTGACAGCCTCTGCGTAGTTCTTGAGTCGACGCAGAAGACGACCTTCACCGACGCGAAGTGCGCGTTCGAGAACGTTAGCCACGGATCACTCCTTCTTGTCGGGCTGTCCCGACTCGAGGGCACGCCAAACTGGTCAGGCGATACCGAATCGTAATCGTACCAACTCCCGGCTGAGATCGTCTGACGGGAGGGCCAACGGCGAGTGAGTGACGTGGAAGTGCCGAATCCCGAAAGTGAGAGTTCTGGGCATGTCGTCGCTGATTAGCGCTACCGCCAGTGCCGTCCGTGACGGCGGCAGTCGTCAGCGGCGGGAGCGTTTGAGCGCGGGGACCGTTTCTTCTTCGAGGCCGATGACGCCGTAGTCCCAACCCTTTCGGCGGTAGACGACGCTTGGGCGGTCACTTTCGGCGTCGATGAAGAGGAAGAAGTCGTGGCCGACGAGCTCCATGTGGTCGAGCGCGTCCTCGACGGTCATGCGCGTCGTTGGGAAGACTTTGCGGCGAATGACCACTGGCGAATAATCGGCCTGCTCGGGTTCTGCGGCCGAGACCACCGGGATCGACCCGGTTGTCACACGCTCGATCACTTCTGGGCTTGCTGGCGTGATGTCGACGACGCGAAAGCCGTCGGCGGACGCCTCGCGCAACGAGACCGGACGGTGCTTGCCGCGGTGCACCTTCTTGCGATCCTTCGACTGGCGGATGCGCTCGACCAGTTTGGCCATTGCCAGATCGAACGCCGCGTACTTGTCTGGACCGGCAGATTCCGCCCGAACGAGTGGACCCGGACCGATCAGCGTCAACTCGACGCGGTCATCGCCGCTCGAACCGCGGGTTTCATGATGGCGGCTGACCTTGATCTCGAACGCAATGGCCTTATCGGCGAGGTGATCGATCTTGTCGGCTTTCTCAATCGCGTACTCGCGAAATCGATCCGTAACCCCCAGGTTTCGTCCGGTGACGGTTATCTCCACGTCGGCCTCCTTGCCATCAAGCACAGCCTTGCAATCAAGCAAGCCGCCCAGCAGGTAAGGCACGTGTCAGGCGGTCAATCACTGTGCGCCTTTGGCCCCACGGTAGTCCTCGGATCGTGGATTGTCACGAATCGGCAACAACCTCGGGGTGAACGCGAGGGTTGCAGCCCCAACGACAACACCCCCAGCCGCGGTGATCGCCCGAACCGCCTCCGAAATTGTCGCTCCGGTCGTCACAACATCGTCGACAATCACAAACCGTCGACCGGCCAGTGTGCCGATTGCCGCCATCGAACCGGTGACGTTTTCGAATCGCTCGAGCGTTCGAAGCTTCTTTTGCTGCGAGCGATTGGTCACCACGGTCAGAACTTGCGCTGGCGCAAAACCCGCGCGCCGAAGCAGCACGAGAACGGGATCGTAGCCGCGACGCCGGTAGGCCGCGCGGGTGCTGGGTACCGGGGCCAGCTCAAGGCGGACGCCCGCCTCCGCGACCACT
>JBGSTT010000120.1:0-2854 GCA_041736385.1 Rhodoglobus sp.
GATTGCCAAACTTTCGGGAGCGTTCCTCGCGCTTCTCCTGTTGGCTGGCTGCTCCGCCGCTAACCCGGTGGAGCAGCTGGCTCCCAGCCCGGCGCCGACCCAGCTACCGCAGACTTTTCAGGGCACCGTCACGGATGCCACGGTTCAAGAGCCGTCAGTGCCTGCGGTTCCACCGGTGCGTGTCCAGGTTCCATCGGTCGGCATCAACGTCGAATCGTTCCCCGTCGGGGTGCAGCCTGACGGTCTCATGGAGCTGCCGGAGAATATCTTTGTTGCGGGGTGGTATCGATTCGGGTCTGACCCAACGAGCAACACCGGAACAACCGTCATCTCGGCACACGTCGACGATTTTGAACAGGGCCTTGGGCCGTTTGCCTACCTGAAGCAGTTAGCACCCGGAGCCGAGATCATCGTCACGGCGGCCGATGGCAACGACTACCGCTACGCGGTGGAGTCTGTTCAGAACGTCAACCGTCAACAACTTCCCGTCGGCGACGTCTTCGACCGGGATGGCGCACCCCGTCTCGTGCTCATCACCTGCGGGGGGCAGTTCGACGACAACGTGTTCGAGTACTCGGACAACGTGGTTGTGGTTGCAACTCCCATTACGTCGTGACATTGGTGCGGTACCTTGGCTGGGCGATGAATGAGAGAACTCACTCTGCCTCGACGAGCGACACTCCTGATGAGGAGGCGGCGTTAGCCGCGTCCTTTGCCGCGGGAGATGATCGGGCGCTGGAGGCGGTGTACCGGCGGTGGTCATCGCTGGTCTACACGCTCGCAGTCCGCTCGCTCGGAGACATTGGCGATGCCGAGGACGTAACACAAAAGGTGTTTGTTGCTGCGTGGACGAGCCGAGGCAAGTTCGATCCGAGCCGCGCGAAGATGTCAACATGGCTCGTTGCCATCACGAAGAACAAGATCGCTGACACCCACGACGCGAGGGCACGAGTTCGCCGCCTGCAAGAACAGCTGGCGGCAGTTTCCCAACCCGGCGATTTCGTCGAAGAACCGATCGATCTAGCGGATACGCTGTTGATTGCAGACGAAATCTCACACCTTGAACCCGAGGCTCAGCGCGTCATGCGGCTGGCGTTCTTCGACGATTTGACCCACAACGAAATAGCCGACCGAACCGGAATGCCGCTCGGCACGGTCAAGAGCCACATCCGCCGCAGCCTGCAGCGAATGCGCACCCGATTGGAGGTGAACCTTGCAGCACCTAGACCCTGACGTCCTTGCCCTGCTTGCTCTCGGCGAGCATGTCGCGTCGCCCGCCGACCGCGAACACTTGCTGACCTGCGCTGTATGTGCTCTTGAATCCGATGATCTGAGCCGCGCAGCCGTTGTTGGCCGCTCGACCATCGACGTCGGCGACTTGCTCACCCCGAGCGATCGAGTGTGGGGCAGAATCTCCGATGAGCTCGGAGTGGGGTACGCCAACGCGCCGAGCGCACCGACCGTTTCCGCCAAGGCACCTTCGCCCGTCGTGTCACTTTCGTCGCGTCGCCGCTGGGTTCCTGTGCTTGCGGTCGCGGCATCCGCTGCATTGCTTGCTGGCGCTGGCGCGCTTTCGTGGAACCTCGTGCAGCCCTCCCCGACGGTAATACTCGCGACAGCTACCCTCGACGCTTTTCCCGATTGGCCGGATGCCGCGGGGCAAGCGGTCCTCGAAACTCGCGCAGACGGCGCGCGCATCTTGCAATTGGATCTTCAGGCGAGCGGCGGGACCGGTTTCCGGGAGGTTTGGCTCATGAACGATGACGCCACCGAACTCGTGAGCCTCGGGGTAGTGCGTGGGCAGACTGGCACCTTTGTTGTTCCAGACGGACTCGACATCGCACGTTTCAACAATGTTGATGTGTCAGCTGAGCCCTTCGACGGAAATCCGGCGCATTCCAGTGACTCGATCGTGCGCGGGCAGTTCGAAAGCTGAGCGGCGGTGGCTCAGCGGCAGCGGCGGTGGCTCAGCGGCAGCGGCAGTGGATCAGCGGCAGTGGCTCGTACTGCGCGCGCATTCAACCGGTAGCATCCGATCATGGCTGACTTCGCGGCATATCCTGAGCTCCTCGACCGCAATGACCGTGGCAAGGGGTCGCTGTCCGACTATCGAGGCGTGCTCGAGCCGGCAAATGCGCGCGTCACAATTCGCTTGGCTGGAAGCAACCTCTTCCAATCGGAGATAGCCGCGATATTCGCCATGGGAGGCGAGAACCTCGAGACTGCGACAACGCGCAGAACGATCGACCAGGAACGGGTTGATGCGCCGATCGAAATGCGTCTCTTCACTGGCGCACGTGTCAGCGGACCGGTTGGCTGGGTGCCCCGGGGTTTGGAGTCTGTCATAGACGAGACCCTTGCTCGTCTTGACGTGCGCGGCAAGAAGCAGCGAATCCCCGTCGCTATCGTCAAGAAGGGTACCCAGTACCGGGTCGATCTGCTCGTCGGGCTAACCCGTTAGGGCTGACGGTTCTTTAGGGCGCTGTAGTGTCGGTGCCGTTGTTGTCTGTGTCGTTGACTTCTGCGTCACGGCGCCGGGCTCGCCGAGCGGCGAGTCTTGCGGCGATGGTGTCGACGAGTACCCCGATGGAGATTGCTACGACCACCGATACTACGATCGCGAGCAACGGCTGCTCACTCAGGAGCGAGCCGAAGGTGAGCCCTACTCCGACGTTGTAGATCGACCAAGTAGTACCAGCCGCCGCGGAGAGGGGAAGGAATCGCGGGTAGGGCAAGCCGACCGCGCCGGCGCTGAGGTTCACGGCGATCCGCCCAAATGGGATATAGCGCGCCGTGAAGATGAGCACGGCGGGGCGCGCGAGCACCGCACCCTGTACTCGCGCGAGCGCGCGGG
>JBGSTT010000144.1:0-1601 GCA_041736385.1 Rhodoglobus sp.
GGGCTTGACGAACCTCGTTGGCCGCAGTGGTCGCGGCGCTCAACGCTCGCGCTCCGAGCCCGATGACGAGCGCTCCCGCGCTCGTTGCCCCGAATATGACAAGAAAGTTGCGCCGTGAAACGCCTTCGAGCCGGAGGCTGCGACCGATGCGCGCGGCATCCACCCAGTAGTGCAGGCGGGGCATGACAAGACGGAGCACGAGAATCCCGGCGACGACTCCGACGAAGGTTGGCAACGCGTCATTGATGGCAGCGCCAGCACGCGTCAACACAGCAGCCATCGCGATCGCGCCGACGATAACGAGCCCGACGACTCCAAACGGAGGTCGTCGGTATTCGAGGATGCCAATGCCGACGGCGAGCAGGAACACCAGGAGCCCGAGACCAGCCAAGAGAGCGACTTTATCGCCAGTGCCGAACAGGGCGATGGCGAGGTCCTTGAACCAAGGCGGCACGATGTCGATGACAAAGGAGCCGACCGCGAGCAACGGGCTACCGACCGAGACCATAATCGCGGCAAAAAGTTCGGCGACGGCGAGCGTCGCGAGTGCTGCCAGTACACCGATGGCGGCGGCCCACAGGTTCTTGGTGCGCGGCTTCATACCGGGCTTACGCGCACCCCCCGAGGTGCTCGGCCCGCTCGGCTCGCTCGGCCCCCTCAGCTCGCTGGGTTGGCTCGGCTCACTCGGCACTGATGCGGCTTCTCGAACGGTCACGCGCGTCATCATAACCAGCGTTGCTCCGAAAAAGGCTCCGCTAGTCCGTGATGATGCGCGCGCCGTGCACGGGACCGGTCGCGCGCACGACCGTCTGCTGCGCAGCGCTCAGCGCGATTTGCAGTTCGAGAGCCGAGTCGAGATCGGCAGCGAGGAACGCGACCGTCGGACCGGAGCCAGAGACGATGCCCGCGAGCGCGCCATTCGCCTCCCCGAGTTCGAGCACAGTGGCGAGTGAAGGTTCAAGATGGATGGCCGGCGCCTGAAGGTCGTTGTACAGACACTCGGCAAGCATGTGCGGATCGCCGGCGCGCAGTGCCTGCAATACGTTGGCGTCAACCGATGGAGCCAGTTCGGCCGGAAAGATGTCTTGAGCGTGGCGATCGCGGTGGGTGTCGAGTTCGCGATACACCGCAGGCGTCGAGAGCCCGAAATCCGCGAGGGCGAGCACCCACTGAAACTGTCCTTTGGCCAGCGCCGGGCTCAGTTGATCGCCGCGTCCCGTGCCGATCGCTGTTCCGCCGGTAAATGCAAACGGAACATCGGCGCCGAGTTCGGCCGCGAGATCGAGCATGTCCTCGCGCGGAAGCGCGGTACCCCAGAGTGCGTCGCAGGCCATGAGGGTCGCCGCGGCATCCGCCGAACCGCCCCCCATACCGCCGGTCACCGGAACATGCTTCTCGATCTCGAGACGTACGCCCCCGCGAAACCCGGTCTTTCTGGCCAGCAAGCGGGCGGCTTTCACCGCGATGTTGGATGCGTCGGTCGGCACCCGAGACAGCGCCACCGATCCAGACACGCTGACGGAGAAGTCGTCGGCGGGGTAGGCGCGCACGTCTTCGTAGAGTGAGACCGCCTGATAGGCGATGGCGACGTCGTGATAGCC
>JBGSTT010000226.1:0-13594 GCA_041736385.1 Rhodoglobus sp.
CACCACCAGGGCAACGATCGCGACGCCGGCACCGATCATGATGACTGTCTTGCGCGTCATGCGCCCTCCTTGACAATGGTGGTTCTGGGCAACCGAGGCTTGGCGCAACGGCGGATCGTGACATCAGAGGGTTTCTCCCCGCCGGTATCCTAGCCATGCCGCCTGAGTACCATCAGAGAGATACGCCATGCCCATCGTTGACAACGCGATCTACCGTGAGGGCGTGCGATCGAGCGAGTCAGTCTCGCTCGAGCAGACCTTTGAGAAGCTTCGCGACGACGGTGGTTTCGCGTGGATCGGGCTGTTCCAGCCCACCGAGGCTGAGGTGCTTGCGGTGGCCGAAGAGTTCTCTCTCCATCCGTTGGCGGTAGAGGACGCGCTCAAGGGTCACCAGCGACCGAAGCTCGAGCGCTACGGAGACACCTTGTTTGTGGTGCTGCGCGCTGCACGCTATCTGGATGCACCGGAGGAGGTCGAGTTTGGCGAAGTGCACTTCTTCATCGGAAAGAACTTCGCGATCACGGTGCGGCACGCAGAATCACCGGACCTCGGTCGAGTGCGCAAGCGTCTTGAGGCGAGGCCAGCCCTGCTTGCGCTCGGCCCGGAGGCTGTGCTGTGGGCCGTCTTCGATGAAGTAGTCGACGGGTTCGCTCCGGTTGTCGAAGGGCTCCAGAACGATATCGACGAGATCGAAGACCAGCTGTTCAACGGAGATTCAGAAGTCTCGCGCAGAATTTACGAACTCGCCAGCGAGGCGATGGCCTTCCAACGAGCGACAAGTCCGTTGATTGGGATGCTTCACGCGATCGAGGCCGGCTTCGACAAGTACAACGTGGATCTCGAACTGCGGCGTCACGTGCGAGACGTGCTCGACCATACCGTGCGCACGGTCGAGCGAGCCGACTCGTTCCGAGTTATTCTGCAGAACGCCCTGACGGTGCAATCCACCCTCATGGCCCAAGCGCAGAACACCGAGATGCGCGTTCTGGCAGAACAGAGCGTTCGCCAGGGCGACCAGGTAAAGAAGATCTCCGGCTGGGCGGCAATCCTGTTCGCGCCGACACTCGTCGGAACGATCTATGGCATGAACTTCCGGTTCATGCCCGAACTCCAGTGGACGTTCGGCTACCCCCTGGCCCTCGCACTAATGCTTGCGTGCGGGGTCGGCCTGTACATCGTTTTCAAGCGCAAACACTGGCTCTGATCGCGCTCACGCTCTGATGCGTTCACCCACCGGTGACGCTTACGCAGTGATCGGAACGAGTCCGAGCGCACCGGCCTTCCGTCGCTGTCGAAGCGCAAGTGAAGCCACGATCATGCTGACCGCGCCAAAGAACACGAGCGCAACTCCCGCACTCAGCGCCGTGCCGAGTGCCCCACCGGCAATGATTGCCTGCATACCGTCGACGGCGTAGGTGAGCGGCAGGAACGGACTGATCACCTGGAATGGCGCCGAAAGGAGCTGGATCGGGTACACGCCTCCAGTCGAGGTGAGTTGGATGGCGAGCAGCAGGAGCGAAACGACCATGCCGGCTCGACCGAGCGCGACCGTCAGCGCGTACTGCACTGCGGTGAAGGCGAGTGCCATCACGAGCGAGAACAGGATGGTTGCTGGCAGCATCGAGACACTGACTCCAATGGCGGTATGGAGCACCACGACGAGCAACATCGCACTCGCCGTTGTGACGAGCGCGGCACGACCAAACGTCGCAGCCGTGAGTCGCGCACTGCTCGCCGTCGACGCCATCGCTCGGCGTGAGAGGCGTGGCAGCACGAGGAAGGCCGCGAACACTCCAATCCAAAGCCCGAGCGGCACCACGAACGTTGCAACAACCTGACCGACCTCGGTCACGGCGTTGTCGGTCGTCACCGACACTCCGACAGGATCAGCGACCACCTTCAGGGTCTGGTCGATTGTTCCAGCGTCTGAGGTCGGCAACTGGGAAGCACCGTCGCGGAGACCGCTCGCGAGTGCCCCTGCGCCGGAGGCGAGAGCATCCGCGCCAGAAATGAGCGCCGGCGAACCGTCAGCCAGTTGGTAGGCGCCGCCAACGGACTGCGAAACGCCAAATTGGAAGTCGGCGATGCCGGAGGATGTCTGCGACGCGAGGGTTTGTCCGCCTGCAGCGGCTGCCGCGAGCTCGTCGACGATCTGCTGGAGACCGGCTTTCGTTGCCGCGTCGACTGCTGGATTCAACTGGACTCCGGGATTCACGGCGCTCAAGCCAGCTGAGAGCCCGGAGATACCGCTTGTGTACTGGGACACACCGGAACTCAGGCCGCTGAGCTGTGCGGCACCATCTTCGAGTTGAGACAGACCGAACGCAAGCGAGTCGACTCCCCCGGTGTATTCGCGCAGACCGCCAGCGAGCGATCCCGCGCCGGTTGATAACTGGTCAGCGCCGTCCGCCGCATCCGTGAAGGCCGAGCCAAGTTTGCCGAAGCTTGCGTAGATGCCGCCGAGGTATTGCGCGGTGATTTCTTGACCGAAGGTGTCTGCCATGGTCTGGCCGACGACTTGAGCAACTGAGCCGGTGAGGTAGCCGTGTGCGTCGTCGGTGCGGATGGCGATGTCAGCTTGCTCAGGCGAGGAGCCTGAGAGGGAAAGAATCGAGCGCGAGAAGTTGTTCGGGATCGTCAGGATCGCGTACACCTCACCGCGCGCCAGGGCCGCCTCGGCATCCTTCTCGTTCGTGATGGTCCAGTCGAATCCGTCGGCTCCGGTGAGCTCGGTGACGAGCAATCGGCCGGCGAACACCGGTTGTTCTGTGCCATCGGCTGCGGTCGACATGATGAGGCGATCCTCGTTCACAATCGCTGCCGGGATGCGGTCGATTGCCGCACCGGTCTGGCCAACGGCGCCGACAAAGAGTGCGACGACGGCGATGGGCACGAGCGCGAGCGCAGCCAGGCGCGCGACGACGGTCGAGCGGCTGCGCCACCTCGGTTGTTCGCTGGTATTCATCGCAGGATTCCTTCTGTCGAGAGTGAGTAGAGATTGACCGTGACGACCTCGCGGGCACCGGTGTCGCCGGTCGAAAGCGCGCGGGCCGGAACCGGAGTCCCGACAACGACGGTGGTAGTCGGAGCGGCCAGCCGAGCAACGGCGGTGAAGAATGCAGACTCGTCACCAGTGTCAGCGAACGCATCCAGTTGGTCGAGCATAATGACCGGGGTGTTTTCGGCGATGGCGACGGCCGACAGTGCGACGGCACGCTCAAGCTGCGGCAGTGACGTCAGGCTAGAACCGACCTGAATGGGCTGCGCCCGACCGTCGGTGGTCTCGCCGAGCACGGTGTTCACACGGTCGACCCAGTCGGCGGCACGACGGCGCGTTGCAAATGCCTGGTGCCAAGGCGCGGTGAGTTCAATGCGTTCCGCCAGTAACTCACCGACCGTCGCGGTCGTGTCCGAGCGCACTGTTCCACCAATATCGGCAAGTGCAACACGCTTGCGAACGCTGTCAATCTCTGACGGCAGTGGATGGCCCATCACTTGAGCGCGCCCGGCTCGAAGCGCCAGTCGCCCTCCCAGGGTCGCCGCGAGCAGTCGCCGATCGATAGCGTCGCCGCTGGCGATCACGAGAGCGCCGTGCGGCACCGTCAGCGAGACGGGGCCAATCGTGTGTTCTGCGCTTCCGCTCACGAGATAGTCGGCGCTGATCGCGCTGGCGTGTTCGCCAGCAGCCCATTCGACGGCTTGGCGGTGGTCGCGCAAGTGTTCACCTTCGATGTCGACGTTCGGCAGAATGCGACCGAGCCAGCGAGGCATCCACCAAGCCGCTCGACCGAACAAGGTCATGAGTGCTGGAACGAGCGTCATGCGCACGAGGAACGCGTCGAAGGCGATACCGGCGGCAAGTCCGAGCGCGATGGGCTTGATCTCTCCACTACCTTCCGGAACGAAGGCAAAGAACACGAAGAACATGATGAGCGCGGCCGCCGTGACAACGCGAGCCGACCCGGCAAATCCGCGCTCGATGGCGAATCTCGCATCCCCGGTCTTGACGAACTCCTCGCGCATTCCTGAAACGAGGAACACCTGATAATCCATTGCCAGACCGAATAGCACGGCCATGAGCAACACGGGCAGGAAGCTCAGAATGGGCCCGGGGTTCTCGACGGCAAGCAGCTCAGAGAACCATCCCCACTGGAAGATCGCCACGACGACACCGAAGGATGCGAACACCGACAGGAGGAAGCCGAGCGCTGCCTTGATGGGCACGAGCACCGAGCGGAAGACCATCATGAGCAAGAGAATCGACAGCCCGACGACGACAATGCCGAACGGTACGAGCGCGTTCGTGAGTCGCGTCGAGATGTCGATTCCGATCGCGGTCGCGCCGGTTACCGCGATGGGCGTGTCGAGCTGGCGCTCGATCTCCGGAGCAAGGTCACGGATCTCCTGCACGACAGTCTTGGTCGCCGCGTCATTCGGGGCCGTTTCAGGAATCACCTGGATGATCGCCGTATCGAGCCCCGCGTCGGGAAAGCCCGGTGACACGGATGCGACACCGTCGAGGGCCGCCAGTCGATCGCCGATCGTTTGCAGGTCATCGAGAATGTCGACCGTCTGCGTGATGTCGACGGCAACGAGAAGTGGTCCGTTGAACCCGGGCCCGAAACCGTCTGTGATCAAATCGTATGCTTCGCGCTGGGTGGAGCCAGCAGGCTGTGATCCGCCGCTGGGCACGTTGAGGTCAAGACTAAGCGCGGGTACCGCAATCGTTCCCAGAATGGCGACGACCCCGATGGTCGCCAGTACTGGTCGCTTCATCACCCCGCGCACCCAACGAAGGCCCATGCTCGGTTTGCTGGTGGGCGCACCATGTTCTTCGCTCTCGACGTTCTCACCGTGGCTTGAAATAGCGCGAGCGGATGCCCGGGAGCCAGCCTTGGGAATAAGCCGTGAGCCAGCCAACCCCAACACCGCCGGGAGCAGCGTGATTGCGACGGCGATGGCGATGAAGACCGCGAACGCAGCGCCAACCCCCATAACGCTGAGGAACGGGATGCCGACGACGAGCAGGCCAAGCAGCGCGATGATGACGGTCACTCCGGCGAACACGACGGCGGTGCCCGCCGTTCCGACGGAGATGGCAGCCGATTCCTGAGGGTCCTCACCGAGCGCCAGCTGGGTTCGATGTCGCGACAGGATGAAGAGGGAATAGTCAATGCCGACCGCCAGGCCGATCATGACGGCGAGGAGCGGAGCGGTGCTCGAGACAGTCACGAAGGCGGTGTAGATCGCGATACCGCCGTAGGCGATTGCCACGCCGATCAGGGCGGTGAGCAGCGGCATCCCCGCGGCGAGCAGCGAGCCGAACGTAATGAACAGCACCAGTCCAGCGAAGATGACACCGATGACCTCGGAGACCGTCAGACCGAAGCTGGTGTCCTGAAAGACCTGACCCCCGTACTCGACGCGCAGATTGCTCGCCTCACCAATCGAGGCAGTGGCGGTGAGCTCGGCCAGGGTCTCGTCAGTGACCTGCGCGGCGGGTCCGTCGAATTGCACCCGGATGATCGCCATCGATTCGTCGGCGGTCACGGCTTCTCCCGCAAACTCGCTGAACGGCGAGACAACGGAGTCGACGCCATCAATCTTGTCAATGGCAGTAACGAGTTCATCGATGGCTGTGACGGCCCTGGTCTCGAGGACGGTGTCCCCGTCTTGCGCGACGAGCACCACTTGCGAACTCGCGCCAGCGACGGAGGGGAATACCGCTTCGAGTCGGTCGAGCGCCTCCTGTGACTCTGTCCCCGGGATGTCGAACGAGTCCTGAGTCTGGCCACCGAGTGCGATACCGCTCCCCAGAATGCCGACGAGCAGAATCAACCACACGAGGATGACGCGCCACGGCCGGCGATAGGAAAAGCGACCAAGTCGGTACAGAAGCGTTGCCATCGATTACTCCAGGGCTGTGAGGCGGTTAGCGGGTGGGAACGGAGGCGAGTAGTTCGCCCATTATTGACAGGAGAGCAGCCCTGATCTCCTCTTCGGGCTCGACCGGGAGGTCGAGGGTCTGCACGGTGCACAGCATGTATGCGGCACCGCCGAGGGCGATGCCGAAGCGCATGTTGTCTTCGAGGCTCGTTGAATTCGCCGAGAAGAAATCGGCGAGTCGCCGCACCAAAGCGTTCGCCCGGTCGATGACGGGAACATCAACGAGCGAGGGACCCTGATTGATGAACATGTGTACTTCGAGGCGGTATTGCAACAGGAGGTCGACGAAGGCTTCGAGGAACTCCCTTCGCTGTTCATCGCTGAAATCGGTCCCCTCGAATGGACCAACGATCTGAATCATCCGATCGATCGCTGGACCAATTGCCGCTTCGAGCAGCGCCTCCTTCGATGCGTAGTGATACAACACGCTTGATTTCGACAGGCCAGCCAGTTCGGCGATGCGCTGCAGGGAGGTCGCGGTGTATCCGGCGGTCGCAAATTCGGCGAGCGCGATGGTGCGAAGGTCTTCGTGGCTGGACACCGGTCGACTCTAGCTGACCGAACGGTCAGCAACCTGTCCGAACGGTCAGTTTTGGGTGAACTCTCAGCGATGCGCGATCAGCGGGTAGCGTGGTCACAGTACCTACAAGGAGGCGCCGTGCGCAGGTTCATCTTCAACACCACGCTGATCAGCGCGATCTTCGGAGGCTGGGGTACCGTGCAAGCGACCAGAAAAGGGCCTCGCGACTGGCGGCTTGCCCTGATGTGGATTAGTTGGGGCCTTACCGTGGCCATTGCCGTTGGAACGATCGTCAAGGACTCGGATGGGTCCGCGAAGTTGGAGGACTGATTGATGGATTTTGACGGACCGGAGCGCTTCGGCGGAGGACTGTTCGGCGTTGCCCGGTGGCTCATCGAAGGGCTCCTGACAGTATTCGTGCTGTTGGTAGTCATCGCTCTGTTGTTCGTATTGGTGCGCTACCTGTTGATCGCTACGACAGCCGCCCAGATCTATGTCGCCAAGAACAGCCCGCCCAAGGCGCCCGTGGTGAACGCCGAACCTGCCCCGGTCGCCCCGGCAAGCCCGGTGGCGCCAGCATCCACCGTCCCGCCAGCAGCAACCGCGGCAACCAAGCCGCGACGTACGACAAAACCACCGGTAGCGCCGCCGGCTCCCTAGCTGAGAAAGCCACGCAGCAGCGCTGCAGATCCCTCCAGGTGCTCGCGCATGGCGGTGGTCGCGCGGTCAACGTTTCCGGTGAGAATTGCCACCACGATGTCTTCGTGCTGCTGGTTTGAGTTCTCGATATTGCGCGACAGCAGTGGGATACCGTCAAGCAGCCCGTTCACCCGCGAGCGGTTGTCGGCCATGAGCGATACCAGCGACGGAACGCCGACCACTTCTCCGATCGTCAGGTGCAGTCGAGAATCAAAGCGGCGGTAGTCCTCGACGGATGCCGCGGACGTCTCGCGAAGGCGGTTCCATAGAAGTTCGCGCTCAGGGTCACTCAGCTCGCGAGTGGCGGCGCTGCGTGCCGCTCCAACCTCGAGGATCTCGCGCAGCCCGAGGACATCGTTGATCTCCGAGGCATTGAGAGCCACCGCGTGCGCGCTCGGGGGTTGCGGCAGCCGGTCACTGACGAAGGTGCCGCCGTACCGTCCACGACGTGAGACGAGGTAGCCAGCGTCGGATAGCGAGCGGATCGCTTCGCGAACCGTGTCCCGACTCACGCTGAATCGTGCAGCGAGGTCACGCTCAGGAGGCAACGGCTCGCCCGGCTGCACTATCCCAAGCCGGATCGTCTGCAGCAAGCGAGCAACCGTGTCTTCGAAGACGTTGCCGCCGCGCACGGGGCGAAACAGCACCTCGTCGGCAAGTCCAGCATCCCCCGTTTCGACCATGACCGCTGCTTGTGCGCCGTCAAGCTCAGAGCGGCGTCACGTAGGCGGAGGAGATGCCACCATCCACGAGGAAGGTCGACGCGGTAATGAATGAAGCGTCGTCGCTCGCGAGGAACGCGACCGCGGCGGCCAGTTCTTCCGGCTCGGCGAAACGACCCTTGGGAATGTGCACGAGACGGCGTTGGGCCCGCTCAGGATCCTTCGCGAAGAGCTCCTGCAGCAGCGGCGTGTTCACCGGGCCGGGACACAGCGCGTTGACCCGAATGCCCTGGCGTGCAAACTGCACGCCAAGCTCCTTCGTCATGGCCAGCACCCCACCCTTCGAAGCGGTGTAGGAAATCTGGCTCGTCGCCGAGCCCATGACGGCTACGAACGATGCCGTGTTGATGATCGAGCCGGACTGCTGCTTGACCATGTGCCGCAGCGCCGCCCGCGAGCAGAGGTAAACGCTCTTGAGGTTGACGTCTTGAACCCGGTCCCACGCCGGTAGCTCTGTCGTCTCGATCGAGTCGTCGTCTGGCGGCGAGATACCCGCATTGTTGAATGCGATGTCGACGGAGCCATAGGTTGCGGCTGCGGTGTCGAAGAGGTTATTTACTTGCGCCTCGTCCGTGACATCCACTTGCACAAACAAACCGTCAACTTCGGCGGCGGCCTCCTCGCCCGCCACGGCGTTGAAGTCGCCGATCACGATGATCGCGCCTTCCGCGGCAAATCGTCGCGCGGTTGCGAGGCCAATACCGCTGGCACCGCCGGTGATGACAGCGACCTTGCCAGCGAGTCGCTGGGTGAGATCGATTGGGGTGATGGGAGAGGTGGCCATGTGACTCCTAGTCGGTTGCGATGAAGACGTTCTTGGTTTCGGTGAACGCGGCGGCGGCATCCGGACCGAGTTCTCGGCCGAGGCCACTCTGCTTGAATCCGCCAAACGGTGTTGAGTAGCGCACGCTCGAGTGCGAGTTGACCGAGAGGTTGCCGCTCTCCACCCCGCGCGCAACGCGAATGGCCCGGCCGACGTCACGCGTCCAAATCGAGCCGCTGAGGCCGTAAATCGAGTCGTTCGCGAGGGCGATCGCATCGGCCTCATCGTCGAACGGCAACACCGTGACGACCGGGCCGAAGATCTCGTCCTTCACTCGCCGATCATCGCGGGAGGGCGGCAGCACGACGGTCGGTGCAAACCAATAGCCGGCGCCGCTCGGCGCGCTTCCCCGGAACGCGACGTCGGTGTCATCTGGTTGGTAGGCGGTAACAGAGTCGAAGTGCGACTTAGAGACGAGCGGACCCATCTCGGTGGCCTCATCGGTAGGATCCCCGACCTTCACGCCCTTGACCGCCGGCTCGAGAAGTTCGAGGAAGCGGTCGTAGACGCTACGCTCGACGAGGATTCGCGATCGGGCACAGCAGTCCTGCCCGGCGTTCTCGAAGACCGAGTATGGCGCACTCGCCGCGGCCTTCTCGAGATCCGAGTCGGCGAAGACGACGTTGGCACTCTTGCCGCCGAGTTCGAGCGTCACGGCTTTGACCTGAGCCGAGCATCCGGCCATCACCCGCTTACCGACCTCGGTCGACCCGGTGAACACGATCTTGCGCACCTGTTCGTGTGTGACGAACCGGTCACCGACGACAGAGCCCTTGCCGGGCAGCACCTGGAACAGCCCAGCAGGCAAGCCAGCTTCCAGCGCGAGTTCCCCGATGCGAATCGCGGTCAACGGCGTCCACTCGGCCGGCTTGAGCACAACAGCATTCCCGGCAGCGAGGGCTGGCGCAAAGCCCCAACTCGCAATCGTCATCGGAAAGTTCCACGGAACGATGATCCCCACGACGCCGAGCGGCTCTAGGAACGTGATGTCCAGTCCACCAGCGACGGGGATCTGCTTGCCCAACATGCGTTCTGGCGCGGCTGCGTAGTAGTTGAGTACGTCGCGCACGTGCCCGGCCTCCCAGCGAGCCTGGGTGATCGGATGCCCGGAGTTAACGACCTCCAGCATGGCGAGTTCCTCGACCGCTCCGCCAACGTCCGTCGCGAAGTCGCGGAGCGCCTGAGCCCGGGCGGCCGGAGGCAGAGCGGCCCACGAACGCTGTGCGACGACCGCCCGTGCGATGGCGTCATCGACCTGCTCGAGGCTCGACTGCGCGACCGTTTCGAACGGTGTGGCGGTCGCGGGATTGATAAGGGTTGTCGTGAAGATGGCGGCACTAGCCACGGCGATACTCCTTTGCTGCGACGACGAGGCCAGCGAACAGACGTGCGTCTTGCTCCGCGTCCTCCTCTGGATGCCACTGCACGGCAACACCGAACGGAACGCTCGAGAGTTCAACCGCTTGGATCGTGCCGTCGTCGGAGCGGGCGGTTACGACGAGTCCGTCGGCAACCGCATCGATCGCCTGATGGTGATAGCTCTTCACGGCGAGCCCTTCACCGACGAGGGTCGCCAGAGTTGACGCTGGTTCGACGGCGACCTCGTTCTCGGCGAACACGCCGCCGCCGAGGTTGTAGCGGGTCGACCCGATGACATCCGGAAGGTGCTGATGCAGCGTTCCGCCGAGGGCAACGTTGAGCACTTGGGCACCACGGCAGATGCCGAGAAACGGCAGGCCCCGGTCGATCGCCGCGGTGAGCAGAGCCTCCTCCCAGTGGTCGCGATCGGTTCGCGGTGAGTCGGTCGTTGCATGCGGCTCCTGCCCGTACAGCGCTGGGTCGACGTCTTTGCCGCCGGTGATGATGAGACCGTCGAGTGAGTCGAGCACGCGGTTCGCGATCTCAGCGTCGACCGGTTGCGGAGGCAAGAGCACAGCGATGCCGCCGGAGCGGTTTACCGCCTCAAAGTACACCTTCGGCAGGAAGCTGGCCGGAACATCCCACACTCCGGTCTGCGCCTGCTCGAGGTAGGTCGTTAGCCCGATCAACGGTTTAGGCTCAGAGTCGCTCAAAGCCACGAACCCGCTCCCAATCCGTGATCGCGGCGTCGTAGGCCGCCTGCTCGATATGGGCGTTGTTGAGGTAGTGCGCGACGACATCCTCGCCGAACGCGTCGACAGCAATCTCGGAGCCCTGAAAGAGTGCGGCGGCCTCCCGCAGCGATGAAGGCACGCGCGGGGCATCCGAGATATAGGCATTGCCCTCGAAGATCGGCTCGAGCTCGAGCTCGTGCTCGATGCCGTACAGCCCGCCGGCAATAAGTGCCGCGACAGCAAGGTACTGATTCACGTCTCCGCCGGGAACCCGATTCTCGACCCGGAGTGAGTGGCCGTGGCCGACAACACGCAATGCGCACGTGCGATTGTCGAGGCCCCAAGCCACGGCCGTTGGGGCGAAGCTGCCAGCAACATAGCGCTTGTACGAGTTGATGTTTGGCGCGAGGAATAGTGCAAGTTCGCGCATCGTTGCGAGCTGGCCGGCAATCCAGTGCTCCATGAGCTTCGAGAAGCCAAATGGCCTGGCCTTGTCCGCCATCACGGGAGTGCCGTCGGTGCCGCGAACTGAGAGGTGGATGTGACAGGAGTTGCCCTCGCGCTCGTTGTACTTCGCCATAAACGTCAGGCTCTTGCCGTGCTGGTCTGCGATCTCTTTTGCCCCGTTCTTGTACACGGAGTGGTTGTCGCAAGTTCCGAGCGCGTCCGTGTAGCGAAACGCAATCTCCTGCTGGCCGAGGTTGCACTCTCCCTTCACGCCCTCGCAGTACATGCCGGCGCCGTCCATGCTGTTGCGGATCTCGCGCAATAGCGGCTCCATCCGGGTCGAGGCCAGGAGCGCATAGTCGATGTTGTAATCCGATGCCGGATAGAGGTCGGTGTAGTTCTTCTTCCAAGCATCCCGAAAGCTGTCCTCGAAAACGATGAACTCGAGCTCGGTGCCGACGAAGGCATCGAGCCCGCGTTCTGCCAGCCGCGCGAGCTGACGCTTGAGCACCTGCCGCGGGTCAGGGGCCACTGGAGTGCCGTCGAGCCAAGTCAGATCGGCCGTGACGAGAGCCGTCCCCGGAAGCCACGGCACCAGGCGCAACGTATTGAGATCGGGCATCATCGCCATGTCGCCGTAGCCGCGCTCCCACGAGGAGATCGCGTAGCCGCTGACCGTGTTGTTCTCGACATCCACCGCGAGCAGGTAGTTGCAGCACTCTGCGCCGTGTTCGGCGAGTTCCTCAAGAAAGAGCCGCGCCGATGCACGCTTGCCGATCAGGCGCCCCTGCATGTCGGTGAACGCGATGATGACGGTGTCGATTTGCTTGGAGGCGACGAGTGCGCCCAGTTCCTGAACCGTGAGATTGCCGGTGCGCTGCGCGCTGGACCCTGACACCATTTGTGCTCCTCTCGAGTGCGTCACCGATGAGCGCACTTTGCGACCATTGCCCCGATACGTGATCAGGATGCTGCGCCTACCGTAACGCGGAATTTACTTCTAAAGGTAGACAACAGGTACCAATAGCCGACAAACTCATGGGAATTCGGTGGTTGGTCGACCGACCGCCCCCCCCTTTCTCCCCTGGAGGACATTCATGAGCACAAGTACTACTAAGGCATCGGGCGCTACCTATCAGCGCGCCGAGGAAGGCTACTTCGAGAAGCGCAGCCTCAGGCGCAGCGCTGGGTTCTGGGGACTGTGGGGTATCGGCATCGCAGCCGTTATCTCGGGAGCTTTCTCGGGCTGGAACGTCGGACTCGCGACCACCGGCTGGGGCGGGCTGCTGATCGCGACACTCATCATCATCGTTATGTACTTCACCCTGATCTTCTCGATCGGCGAGATGTCGGCAGCGATGCCGCACACCGGCGGGGCCTATTCGTTCGCTCGCGCCGCGATGGGGCCGTGGGGCGGCTTCGTCACGGGGCTCGCCGAAACTATTGAGTATGTCGTCACGACCGCCGTCGTGGTCTGGTTCTCTGCAATTTACGCAGACAGCGCGCTCTTGGGCCTCACCGGTGCATCGTTGCCACAGCCGCTGTGGTGGCTGATTCTCTATGCAGCATTCGTCGGGCTCAACTCGCTTGGCGCAGCCATCGGATATCGCTTCGCTTTGATTGTCGCGGTGATCTCGATGGCCGTGATCCTGTTCTTCGCGATCGGTGCCATCGTCTCTGGCGCGGTCAACTTCGATTTGCTGCTGAACATCGCGCCGATCGACGGCAACTCGACATTCCTGCCGTTCGGAGCCGTCGGTATCTTGTTTGCGCTGCCCTTCGCAATTTGGTTCTTCTTAGGGATTGAGTCTCTCCCGCTGTCGGCGGAGGAGTCCAAGAACCCGACGAAGGACATCCCGAGGGCAAGCGTGTGGGGCGTCATCGCGCTCGCGTTCTTCGCACTTCTCGTGCTCGTGCTCAACCCGGCAGTAACGGGAACCGCGGCCATCTCCGAAGGTGCAGACAGCGGTGAGCCACTGCTCGCAGGATTCCGCGCATTCCTTCCGGAATCGGTCGCAGCGGTGCTCGCGCTGTTCGCGCTCGTCGGGCTGCTGGCGTCGCTGCAGGGCATCATGTTCGCCTACGGGCGCAACATGTATTCCCTGTCACGAGCGGGCTACTACCCCAAGTTCCTCTCGCTAACGGGCAAGAAGCACCAGACGCCGTGGGTGGCGCTGCTGGTTGGAGCCGTTTTCGGCTACGTCATCCTCACCCTCGTGCTGATCGTCCTGCCGGGAATCAGTCCGGAGGCAGGAGCTGCAGCCTCTGGCATCATCCTGTTCATCGCGGTCTTCGGTGCAATCATTGCGTACATCATGCAGATGGTGTCCTTCGTGATCCTTCG
>JBGSTT010000255.1:0-2436 GCA_041736385.1 Rhodoglobus sp.
GGGAAGTTCCACGGCGGTGTGACGACCGTGAGGGTCGCAGGTCGATACGTCGCCTCAGACACATTCTCAAGCTTGGTGGCCTGTTCGGCGTAGTAGTGCGCAAAATCGATGGCCTCGCTGACCTCGACGTCACCTTCGGCAATCGTCTTTCCGGTCTCGCTCGCCATGACCTCAATCAGTCGACCACGAAAAACCGCGAGCACATCTCCCGCGTCGTGCAGAATCTGTGCCCGGTCCACGTCACGGTGCGCTCCCCAAGCGTGCCCACCGACGACAGCCTCGGCAACGAGACGCTCAACCGTGGCGGAGTCAACGACCCGCGCCGCATCGATCGTCGTGCGTCCGAGCGTCGTAGTTGCGCTTCGTTCGAACAACGCACGAGCCCACTCGCGGTTGGCGGGCAACGACGGGTCGGTGTCTGCTGTGTTGTGAAAGGCTGTCGCGCCGGCAGGCACGACGCTCCCGCTGCGGTTTTGGTCGCGATTCGGCCCTGGAATCGAGCTCGCGCTGTCGTCGAAGGCGGCGAGCGACGCGAGAAAGCGGGTGGCCTCCCGTTGGAACAATTCCTCGTTCTCGGCGAGTTCGAACACCGCCGACATGAAGTTCTCGCTTGCCGCGTTCTCTTCGAGCCTCCGAATCAGGTAGCTGATCGCGGAATCGAATTCCCCGGGATGAACAACGGGGGTGTAGAGCAACAGCCCACCGACTTCGCGCCCGACCGCATCCGCTTGACCGGTCGCCATCCCGAGGAGCATCTCAAACTCAACCCGGTGCTGCACATGCCGTGCCTTGGCGAGAAGCCAAGCATGCGCAACATCAAACAGATTGTGCCCAGCGACCCCGATGCGGACGGCATCGGTGCGTTCCGGCGTCAATGCCCAGTCGAGCACTCGCTTGTAGTTGGCGTCAGTGTCGAGCTTGGTGCTGTAGGTCGCGAGCGGCCAGTCGTGCATCGTCGCGTCGACGTGCTCCATCGCGAGGTTTGCGCCCTTGACGAGACGCACCTTGATGCCAGCACCCCCGGCGGCGCGTCTCGCGGTGGCCCATTCAGTAAGTCCTTGGAGCGCGCCGAGCGCATCCGGCAGATAGGCCTGAAGCACGATTCCGGCCTCGAGGCCGCGCAGCTTTGGTTGATCGAGCAGTTTTTCAAACACCGCAATCGTGAGATCGAGGTCCTTGTACTCCTCCATGTCGAGGTTGATGAACTTTGCGGTGGGCGACTCTGCAGCGAACTCGTACAGCGGCGTTAGCCGCTCGACGACGCGTTCGACCATCTCGTCGAAGGCCCACAGCGACAGCTGACTGACGACGCTCGACACCTTGATCGAGACGTAGTCGACGTCGGTGCGCTCAAGCAGCTCTCGAGTGCCATCGAGTCGTCGATCCGCTTCGGTGTCGCCAAGCACAGCCTCGCCGAGCAAATTGATATTGAGCCGGATGCCGCGACGCCGGAGCTTCACCAAACTCTTGTCCAGCTTCGCCGGTGTCGCATCGACCACGAGGTGACCCACCATGCCCCGGAGCACCCAGCGCGCGATCGGCACGACCAGTCGCGGCAGAATCATGGCAAGGCCGCCACCCACGACAATCGCCGCGCGCAAATACCAGGGCAAGAAGGACGGGATCGACCGGCTGAGCGCTTCAAGGTTGCGACCGGCAACGCTGACGTCCTCTGGCCGCACAACGCGATCGACGAAACCGATCGTGAAATCAAGTCCTCGCGGGTCCTTCAGGACCCCGGCAAGTCGAGCTGCGCCAGCGTCAGGCTTCGACGTCGCTGAATCGGCCAGCCAGCGCCGCACCGTCTCGACGGTCTCTTCCGCGATGCTTGTCGACTCGCCAGAACCGTGCACGCTCTCAATAACCATGCCAACGAGACTAAGCCCCCGTTCGCGGTGCTTACGGTGCTTGCTGGCAAGGGGTGCGAATTAGCTGGTGGTTGCGACTCTGCTGCCGGTCTCGAACGACTCGATGGATGCCAGTGCAAGCGCAAGGGCGCGGCGCCCAGCGCGGGCATGAATCGGCGGCGGCTCACCGGCAAAGAGAGCCGGCAGAAGCACGTCGAGGTGTCCACCGAAGGTCGCGTGAAAGTCGCGATCTTCGTCGTTGAAGAAGCCAGCCTCCCAGACTGACGCCGCCTCCTTGCCAGCGCGACTGATCGTCAGTCTCTTGACGGTGTCTTCAATCGTGAGGCGTCCAGCATCGCCGTTCACTTCCAAGTAATGCGTGCGCGGGTAGGCGTACGACGAGTCATAGCTGCCAAGCAGTGTTCCAACTGCCCCGTTTGCGAACTCAAGCGCGATCGCGGTCGTGGTGTATCCCGCTCCCGATTTATCCGTCATCTGGGCTGCGACCGAAGCGATCGGGCCGAGCAGAAACTCGAGCATGTCAAAGGCGTGACACTGCGTTTCGATAATCTGAGCGTGCGGGTGAGCG
>JBGSTT010000241.1:0-2055 GCA_041736385.1 Rhodoglobus sp.
TGGCATTCCGGACTACCGGGGCGCCGGTGCCCCCGTGCGAAACCCGATGACGTTCCAAGACTTCATGTCTGACCACCAGTACCGCCAGCGCTACTGGGCGGGAAGTCACCTCGGCTGGAATCGCTTTGACTCCGCCAGGCCGAATTCAGGGCACGTCGCAATCGCAGAACTCGAAGCCGCTGGTCGAATCAGCGGGGTCATCACTCAGAACGTTGACGGCCTACACACGCGGGCAGGCTCGCAGCGCGTCGTTGATCTGCACGGCTCGATGGATCGCGTTCGATGCCTCGACTGCGGCCAAAGCTTCTTTCGCACTGACATAGCCGAGCGCATCTCTGCATCGAATCCATGGCTCGATTCCCCGGACGCGGTCGAGCTCTCGCCGGACGGTGACGTGCAGGTCACCGCGGTCGATGACTTCGTGGTTCCAGAATGCAGCGTCTGCTCCGGGCTGCTCAAGCCGGAGATCGTGTTTTTTGGCGAGTACGTACCGATCTCAAAGTTCACCGAGGCGGCCGCGATCGTGCAGCGAGCGGATGCCCTGCTCATCGCGGGATCATCCCTTGTCGTCAATTCGGGCATCCGATTGCTCGATAAGGCTGCACGACGCAAGATGCCGATCGTCATTGTCAACCGCGGGGCGACCAAGGGCGACGCGAGAGCAACTGTTAAGATCGATGACGGAACATCCGAAACCCTCGTCGCGCTCGCGGCAATGCTGAGGGGCTAGTTCGACAGGATTCTTGTGCTGCTGTATCTCGTTCGTCACGGCGAAACGGACTGGAACCGCGACCGTCGAATTCAAGGCAGCACCGACATCCCGCTCAATGACATCGGAAGAAGCCAAGCTACGGCCACCGGAAAGCTGCTGGCACAGCGCCAGTGGGACACTATCGTCACCAGCCCACTGTCACGTGCCGTCGAGACGGCGCAGCTCATCGCGGCGCAAATCGGCCTGAGCGACGTCACACGGGATGCGCACATCGTTGAGCGTCGCTATGGCGAGGCAGAGGGCATGGCGATTGCCGAACTCGCCGAGCGTTTTCCAGGGGATGCTCCGGTTCCGGGTCGCGAGACGCGCGAGGAAGTCGCCGCTCGGGCCCTGCCAGCGCTCCTAACGATCGCGAAGCAGCACCGGGGTGGTTCGGTCATCGTCGTGAGTCACGGCGGTCTCATCCGTTCGGTTCTTGGCGCCGTCGATCCTGGCACGGAGCATCCGGCGATCATCAATGGTTCTGTGCATAGTTTTCGCTATGTCGAAGGCAGTTTCGAATTGCTGGCCTTCAACGATCCGATCAGCGCCGAGTCCCTTGCGCTCGCTCTCACACCGTTCGAAGAGCAGAACCCCGTCGAGCAGCGCGAGAATTCGGGTACCGGCGCGCCTTGACGCTGCGAGGGGTTCAGCGCGCGCAGCGCCGCTCGACGGTCTCGGTGAGCACCTCGAGCAATTGAGCCGCCGCCGTCGGCCAACTGAACCGCTCGGCCCATGCGAAGGATGCCGCGGAGCGCGCTTTCCAGGTCGCCTCGTCTTCGAGAACTCGAACTGCCGAAACGAAATCGTCGACACTGCTCGGATCGAAGAATCCACTGTGCGGGCCGGCGATCTCGCGGAAGATCCGGATGTCGCTGACGACTGTCGGGGTGCCGAGCGCCTGCGCCTCGACGATGGGAAGACCGAAACCCTCGTCTTTCGAGGCGGTCACGAGTGCAAGCGCGTTCAGTAGTGCGTCTGTGTACACCTCTTCGGTCGCCCCATTGACAAAGTCGATGGATCCAGGCGGGGCCATGGCGGTCAACCGCTTGCGCTCTGAGTCACCGATGCGGCTCATGAGCCGCAGCCGGTAGCCGGGGAGCTTGCTCATCGCTCTCGCGAGCAGGTCGACGTTCTTGTACGGCATGAAGGAGCCCATGTAGACGAGGTCGCGGGGTCGGTCATCGGACACAACCGGCGGCGTGCGCACCGGCTTCGGTTCCGGATGATCGGTGCCCGAGATGATCACGGTGACCGGGTTGCGCGTGAGTCGATGATCGGCCATGAGCGCGCCAGTGGTCTCG
>JBGSTT010000269.1:0-21562 GCA_041736385.1 Rhodoglobus sp.
ACGACGTCGCCGGCGGCTCCGGCGCGGGCGACGTCGTTACGAGCCGCGGAGGTAGGCCTTGTGTTCCATTGGCGGGTCGACGACGATGACGAGTTCGATGTCATCGACGTGCGCGCCGCGTGCCGCGGTATCCCCTGCCGCAAGCACGCTCACACTATGGTGTCGATCCAGTCGATGACGGCCGTCACCGCGGCATCCACTACTGTTGGATCAGCCTAGACGGCAAGACTGTACTCGCTTCTCGTCGCTGGCGCCTGCGCGTTCTGGCGCTGACCAGAGCACGGTTGAAGAGTCGAGTTGCACTCTCCCAAGCGTACTTTGGGTCACAATGGAGCATGAGCTCCGTAGGAACACCCGACCCGAACTCCGGCTGGCTGTCTGACGAAGAACTCGCAGAAACTCGCCGGCGCCTGCCGCTGCTCTATGTGGAGGCGGTTCCAGTGCGGGTGGATGGCCTCGGCAACGTCATCGAGGTCGGGATGCTGCTCCGAGCCAATAATGGCGAGATCACCCGCACGCTCGTGTCTGGGCGGGTGATGTACGGCGAAACCCTGCGCGATGCGCTGTTCCGCCACCTCGAGAAGGACCTCGGCCCGATGGCGTTCCCGCTCCTGCCGGCGAGCCCGGTGCCGTTCTCGGTCGCCGAGTTCTTCCCATGGCCGGGGTCGAGCCAATACATGGATTCCCGCCAGCACGCCGTCTCACTGGCCTACGTCGTTCCCGTTACTGGCACCTGCGAGCCACGACAGGATGCGCTCGAGATCACCTGGTTGCGGCCGGCCGAGGCGGCATCTGAAGCCGTCACCGCCGACATGGAGGGCGGTCGCGGCGCCCTTCTGCGTGCGGCCCTCGCCTCCGTCGGCGTGCTGCCTTAGCGCGGCTCGATCGACGGGTCGAATGGATGCCACGGCGCACCGTCGATCAATAGCTCAGGGTCGCCAGTCCACAGTGATGCGCCGTGTTGCACCGCTGTCGCCGCGGCAAAGGCGTCGGCGTACGACATTCGATGCGCAGACTTGATGACTGCAGCATCCATCACCAACGCTCGATCAGGCAGCACCGCGCGCACGACATGCTCAATGTCTCGAACGGTTTCGGCCGCGATGTCAGAACCCCGAGCCCGCTGCAACACGTAGCGCACCTCACCGAGGTTGATCCAGCTCATGACTGCCTCGCCGGAGTTGATGACGGTTTGCACGCGGCTTGCCGCTGGCTCGCTGCCATCGAGCAGGCGCATGATCGCCCATGAGTCAAGAACGACGGTCATCGCGCTCGCGGTCGTCGTGACGCGCGCGAAGCAGCGCATCGGTCAAGTCGTCCCCGGCGAACCGGCCAAGCAACGGTTCACGGTCGGACTTGCGCAGGACGATCTCATCGCCACGCTGCTCAAACACCATTTCCTGCCCGGGTTGGATCTGCATGGCGTCCCGGATCTGCTTCGGGATGACCACTTGACCTTTCGTGCCGACCGAGTAGCTCACGTTCATTAGGGTATCAGTCATACCGAGAAGTATGACTTCCGTGGGACGTGCTCCGCGCACTACAGACAGATCTGTTGACAAATGACGCGGGTCTCGAGGGTTCCGGCTGCGTTCGGGGGGCGCCATGGCGAGGTCAAGTCGCCGCGTGAGCCGACGCTGCTACACAAGGCCAGTAGGACCCTCGCATCGGTGGGCGTACTGCCCCGGCGGTTCAGCCGCCGAGCTGCCGTTCGACGGACACCGTGCGATCGGTGACAACGTCGCCGGTGTGCAGTGCCGACTGGGTTTCGATGAGGACGATGCCGACCTCTTCGTCGGCGACGGGATTGTGGCGCACCCCCTTCGGGACGACGTAGAACTCGCCTGGCTGCAGCACGACATCCGGCTCGCCTTCGATTTGAATCCGCAACGTGCCGTACACGATGAGGAATAGCTCGTCTTCGTCTTCATGCGCATGCCAGACGAACTCACCATGCAACTTGGCGACCTTGACATATTGGTCGTTGACTTCCCCGATGACGCGCGGAGTCCAATGCTGGGTGACGAGCGCAAGTTCGGCGGCGATGTTCACAGTCATACGTCGAGCCTATTGAGCATCCGCTCGCCGTGGGTCGACTGGATGCCACGTTGAGCCCGCCCCACCCCTACAGCAACTCCGCACGAACCCCTGCATCGCGGGCTCGGTGTGGGACTTCTCATCCACCGGATGTCCCGCCCGCATGCCGTCCCCGCTCGGCGGCGCGTTCGCCCGCCGCGACCCGGAGCGCGGAGGGCTTGCCGAGCTTGGGGTTCCAGATGATGAGCTCGCGCTTGTGGCCGCTAAGCTCCTGGCACTCGGGGATGATGCTCATTCGCGGCAAGGTGTTGATGAGCACAGAGTCTGGAACCAGCCGGTCGACCAGCCGCGCCCAGCGGGAAGTCGGATGCGGCAAGGAATTCTGGCTCGCGTCGGGTGGTGGCCCGCTCGACGTTTCACAAGTGCTCTGCGCTTTCGCCGGCGCACGGAACCGATCAGGGCTAGCGGCTCATTAGTCGACTCAGATAGTCGTACGAGCGAGCAGCGAGCGAGTCCTGGCTTGCAGCGAGTGGCCGCCAGATGGATGCCGCGACTGCGATGGTGGCGTTGTCACCAGTGAAGCTCTCCAGGCCGAGTGGCCCGGTGTAGCCAGCGTGGTCGAGTGCGTCGAGGATGCCCGACCAGTCGAGGTGGTCGTCGCCGACTGCACCACGGTCGTTGCCACAAACCTGCACATGCACCAGATGGGACCCAGCGCGCTCGATTGCCTCCGTGATGCTCTTCTCTTCGATGTTTAGGTGGTAGGTGTCTAGAGCCAAACCCAGGTGGTCTCCGAGGAGCGGGCCGAGGGCATCCAGCGCCTGGTCGACGGTATTGACGAGGCTGGTCTCGTAGCGGTTCAAGGGTTCGATTGCCAGTGTGACGCCGGATGCTGCTGCGTGCGTGATCACGGGGCGCAACGACTCGCGAAGCTGCGCGTACGCGTCGTTCCGCTCAGCTGCGCTCATGCGCCAAGTTCGACCGGTCGTAGCGTAGAACGGGCCCGCGACCACGGTGGAGCCGACCGTGGCGGCGACGTCGACGCAATGGTTGAGGTAGTGCTGGGTCGATTCGATGGCGGTCGGATTCACTAGGTCGCGGCCCGGGCCCATCGCGCCGACGATGATCGGCTGAAGACCGAGTTGATTAAGCAGATCCCTTGCTCGACCAGGATCCCAATCACCGGGTCCCTCGATCGGCAGTTCGATGGCACCGAAGCCGATGGCGGCCGCCTTCCGGGCGATCGTGTCGAGCGATTCGTCGGTGAGCGGCGAGGTCCAGATCCAGGTGTTGACCCCCAAGACGTGCAACATTGCGGTGGCTCCGGTCGTGGATTCTTGTGCTCTGCGTGCGGGGGAGTGTTGATGCACTCCCCCGCACGGTTCAGGGTTTAACCGTTACGGAATGACCCGGTCGATCCAGACTTGCGGGTATCCTGGAAGGTCCTCGCCACCGAACTTGGCGTAGTGACCACCCGGGAAGCCCTCGTTGATCTTAAGGAACCCGTCGAGCTCGCCAGCCGTGATCGGGACCTGTGGGAGGACCCATTCCTTCGGGATCTCCTCGCCCTTGAAGATCTTCTCGATCGCCAACAGCGGGGTGCGCCACTGGAAGTTCGAGTAGACCGGACCGAGGCCGGTCAGTCCGGTGTCCTTCCACTTGCGCAAGAAGTCGAGCTGGTCCTCACCGGTCACGACCGGGTATGGCTTGCCAGCATCTTCGAAGGCTTCGATCGCAGCCACAACACCGTCGCCGGCGTCGGCCCAGATCGCCGCAACATCACCCTTAGCAAGTTCGTCAGCGACGATCTTCTTGATTTCGACCGGGTCGGCACCAGTGAAGTAATCCTGAGCGCTGAGTCCAGCCTCCGAGAAGAGCTTCTTCGCTGCCGCCCACCGCTGTTCGAGCACGTCGACACCCGGCAGGATGCGGAGGGCGATGACGCGACTGCCTGGTTCGACATTGTCAATGATGAACTCGGCGGTGTCGATACCCCACGCGAACCCACCGATCGGGTGGATGAAGGTGGTTGGCGAGTCGGTTAGCACGCCGCGGTCGAAGACGACGACCGGCTTCCCGGTATCGGCTGCCCGGTCGACTGCCGGGGTCAGTGCGGCGGTGCTGTTCGGCGAGATGATGAAGGCATCACAGTTACCTTCAGCGATGAAGTAGTCGATATCGGCAATCTGCGTGTCGTCGTTGTCTTGAGCGTCCCTAGTCTCGACCTCGCTGATCACGCCGGCTTCTTGAAGCACCCGTACTTGCTCGTTGAAGGTGACCCAGCCAGTGACCCGCCAAGGATTCGAGATCGACGCGTTCGAGAAGCAGACCTTCTTCGGCCCGGGCGATGCGTATTGGGATGTATCAACGAACTCGGCATCGATGTACTGCAGGTAGGGCTGATCGGCAGGACCTTCCGGAGCAACGCTTCGCTGGGCGAACTGCGTGTCATAGGTAGCCTGGTCGAAGAACTCCCCCAGGTCGAGCGGGCCGGCAGTCGGCTCGGTGACCGTGGGTTCGGTGGTGCAGCCGGTGAGTGCGAGTAGGGCTGCTATGCCCAGCACTCCGGCTGACGCAACTGATGTGCGTCGCATGTTAACCTCCATTGGTTGGTATGTCTTGTGATGCAGGGTGAGCCGGGCTCGAAGTGGGCGCTGGCTCCTTCTCCGTTTCGGGGGAAGCTTGTGGTTGAGTTGATGTTCGTCTTCGCCGCACCGTGACTGAGGCCAGGGCGACCGCTGCGATGATGATGACGCCCTGCACAGCGTCCCGGTAGGTCGCTGGCACGTTGGCAAAGTTGAGCACGCCGAACAGCGCTTCTAGCGCGAAGGCACCAGCCACAGCACCGAGCAGGATGCCGCGCCCGCCGCCGAGCACGACTCCGCCGAGCACGACTGCGGTGATCGCGATGAACTCGTAGCCCAGCCCGACGGTGAGGCGAGACCCCGCAAACCCCGCCAGCAGCACTCCGGCGATAGTGGCTGAAAGGCTGGAGATAACAAAGGCAACCGTCTTCACCCACCAGACGCGCGTGCCCGAGTAGCGGGCAGTGGTCAGGTTATCGCCGACAGCGATGATGGTCCGACCGAATGGACTCCTCGTGAAGAACGCCGCTGCGAGAAACACGACCGCGAAGATGACGACCGCCCACGGCAGGAAATCCAGCACCGGAATGCCCTTAATCCCTCCGCGACCAATCTCCCGGAAGGTGTCAGACGCGTTGTCAATCGGCGCCCCGCCAGTCCAGAACAGGGTCGAGCCCCTCAGTACGAGCAGCATGCCAAGCGTCACGATGAACGAGGGCACCGCCAGGAGAGTTGTTACGAGGCCGTTGACCAAGCCAACCATGGCTCCGAAGAGCCCCATAAACACGAGAACAGGCACGATCTTCGAGTCATCCTGCTGGATCAAGTTACCGGCGATGATGACCTGCGCTGTCACCAACGCTCCCATCGAGAGGTCGAACTCACCGCAGACGATCACGAAGTATTGGCCGATCGCGACGATTGCGACCGGCGACACTCGCTGCACGAACCTCATGAACTGCCCGGGTTCGGCGAAGGAGGGGTTCAGTATCGTCAGTGCGATTAGCAGGACGATCAGCAGCACGAATACCGCTCCACGAGGGTTCAGCATGCTGCGCCCAAAACGCGCAAGCCGGTTCTCATCGGCGGGAAGATCAGTCACCGGAGTCCACCCTTCTCGAGAACCGAGTCGGACGCAGGTTCGTAGCGCGACCGGCGTAGATCGCGACTGCTGCCACGATCACGATCCCGCGCACGACATCCTTCAGGAACGGGTTGAACTGGATGACACTGAGGGTGCTGTCGATCACCGCGAAGATCGCTACCCCGCCGATCGTCCCCCAGATCGAACCGCGTCCACCGAGCAGGAGGGTACCGCCGAGCACGACGGCCGCGATCGAGAGCAGGTCGTAACCGCTCTGCACGCCAACCGTCGGGCTCCCCACCCCTAGGCGACTGGCCAGCAGCAGGCCGGCCAGCGCGGCGCACAGTGAGCAGACAACATGAGCGACGATGATCGGTTGGGCGGTGCGCAACCCCGACAGCCTGGCGACCTCGGCGCTGCCGCCGACCGCAAATAGGTGGTTCCCGGTGCGGGTTCGCTGAAGCAGCAAGGCGACGACGAGCGCGAGGAAGAGCATGATGATCGTCGAGATCGGGACCGGGCCGATGCCGGTCGCGCCGATGAACTGGAATTCGACTGGGACGCTACCAGAGGTGCCGTTATAGTTCGTGTCGAGATAGCCCTTAATGATCAAGCCCACTCCGAGCGTGGCAATGAATCCGTTGACCTTGAGCTTCGTGACGATCAGTCCGTTCAACAGTCCAATCGCAGCGGCGACCGTCAAGGTCAAGGCCACCGCGGCCGGAATGTTCCGTGGGTCACCGGCCATAGTGTCCGCGGCTATCAAGCTCGACAGGCTGATCACGTAAGGCACGCTGAGGTCGAGGGAAGCACCAACGATCACGAGCGTCTGCCCGATCGCCACAAACCCGAGCACGCTCATCCCCGTCAAGATGTCGCGGATGTTGCCGGGGCTGAAGAAGTTTCGCCCCACCGTCGATACCAGAATCGCGCCAATGACGATCACGACAACGAGGGCAATGTAGACGATTGCGGTGGAGGCGAGGCGCTGACGTCTCCTCGGCCGCGTGATCACTGCGCTCATTGGATCACCGCACGCGAACTTGGGCTGGTGCCGGTTGCGGCCGACAAAACCGCCTCTTCGCCTGAGCCAGCCTCGAGCTCAGCCGTAATCCGCCCGTCGCGCATCACGAGAATGCGATCGGACATACCTATCACCTCAGGCAACTCGGAGGAGACCATGAGGATCGCGACGCCATCCTTGGCGAGTTCACGCAGAAGGGTGTAAACGGCGACCTTCGCTCCGACATCGATTCCACGGGTCGGCTCATCGACGATCACAACGCGCGGCTTGGTCGCCAACCACTTGCTCAGCACGACCTTCTGCTGATTGCCGCCGGAAAGGAACTGCACCTCTTGGTCAACGCCGCGGAAATTGATCTCAAGGCTTGAGAGGATCCCTGGCACGCGGCGGCGAGCTTGCCGGGCGCGTGACGAAAAGACCGAGCGGATCACCAAGAGCGCATTGTCGAGTACCGACTGATTCAGCGCGAGCCCCTGCGCCTTTCGATCCTCAGTGATGAGTGCAAGACCGTTCTTGACCGCGACACGAGGCGATCGAATGATGACGGCCTTGCCATCGACCGTGACCGAACCGCGAGTGAAGGGCACCGCCCCGAAGATCGCTTCAGCGAGTTCGGTGCGCCCGGCGCCCTGCAAACCCGCAACCCCGACGATCTCCCCCGCCCTGAGTTCGAGGTCGATGCCGTCAACATAACCGTTGCCGCCACCGCTGATCCTCAAACGTGTTTCGCCGATTGCCGTACCCTCGAGCGGGGCGGGGAAGAAGGTCGAGATCGAGCGACCAACCATCAGGCGGACGAGGCTGTCGGGCGTCAAATCGCTCGTCAGACCGCTGTAAACGAGCGCGCCATCCTTGAGCACGGTGACCGTATCGCAGATCTCGAAGACCTCTTTGAGTCGATGCGATACATACAGAATGGCAACACCGCGAGACTTGAGACGCTCGATGATTCCGTGAAGCAGATCGACCTCGTGGTCAGCAAGCGCCGCCGTCGGCTCGTCCATTGAGATCACTCGCGCATCAAACGAGAGCGCCTTGGTGATCTCGACGATCTGTTGCTCCGCTACCGACAAGCTCCCGACCCTAGAGTTCGGGTCGATAAAGTCGATCCCGAGTTCGTCAAGCAGTGCGCCAGTGGCTCGCACCATTCCACGAATATCGACGAACGGGCCACTCCGCGGCTCGCGGCCCAGGAACACGTTCGCTGCCACTGTCCGCTCTGGGAGCAGATTGAACTCCTGGAACACCGTTGAAAGGCCAGCATGCATTGCCTTGGCCGGATGCGTGAAGTGCACTTCGGTGCCGTCGAACAACACCGTTCCAGCATCCCGTTGGTAGACGCCGGCGAAGATCTTCATGAGCGTTGACTTGCCAGCGCCGTTCTCTCCGACCAGTCCGTGAACCGAACCCGGTGTGAGTTGCACCGACACATCCCGCAGGACTTCAACCCCGAAGAAGGATTTCGAGACGTCGCGCGCCTCCAGGATCGGCGCGCTCACCAGCCACCCGATCGGGTTCGCGGTGCTGGAATCGACATCGATCATCTCCGTGCTGTGCCGTCGTGGAGAATGTTTACTACACGAACACTAACCAGCGTGCCCATACTCGGTCAAGCAGGACCCTCAAACTTGCCGAGAATAGGCGGAACAATTGCGGGTCGCGGCGTGCCGTGAGCAATTCGCGTTGCGGCCGGGTCCACTGACGTGTAGTTTATCTACACTGGTGCACTGGTCGAGTGTCAAAGGAGTTGCTCGTGGGTGAACGATTCGCAGGCCGAAGGATCGCCGTGATTGGCGCGGCCGGCGGAATTGGGGCCCACGTCAGCGAATCCCTCAGTCGCCAAGGAGCAACCGTGTACGCCCTGGACCTCCGAGAGCCGGCAGGACTCGACCCTGCGATTGCGACGTTCGAGGTCGACGTGAGCGCTGAGGAATCGATCTCGAGTGTCGTTCGACAGCTCTACGGACTTGGCCAAGATCCGATCGAACTGGTCAACAGTGCAGGCGTTGTTGAGAATGATGTCCCGGCCGACCAGATGCCGATGAACGAGTACGACCGGGTAATGGCAGTAAACCTTAGGGGCGTTTTCATCGCGTGCCGTGAGTTTGGGCGCGAACTGCTTGCCCGCGGAGGCGGTGCCATCGTCAATGTGGCATCGATGTCTGGTAATCGCGTGGTCAACTTCCCGCAGCGTCAGAGCGTCTACAACACGTCAAAGGCAGGAGTTTCCGCGCTCACGCGGTCACTCGCAGTCGAGTGGGGCGCCCGCGGCGTGCGGGTGAATTGCGTCTCCCCTGGATACGTCGACACTCCACTCAACGCGCTCAAGAAGCACATGCACGAAGGCTGGAAAGAGGGCACCGTCCTCGGACGCTTCGCACGGCTCAGCGAAGTGACTGGTGCGATCGAATACCTGCTGAGTGACGAGGCAGCCTACTGCTGCGGTACTGAACTCTTGATCGATGGCGGCTCGTCACTGCGATGATCATCTCCCACGACCTGGGCACGACCGGGAACAAGGCAACGCTTGTTGATGCCGATGGCGCTGTAGTCGCCGCTGTCACGGTCGCCTACAGCACCGACTTCGCGCCGGGCGGAAAAGCGGAGCAGGACCCCGACCAATGGTGGCTTGCGCTCTGCGAGGCAACTCGCCTGTTACTAAACGCCCACCCTGGGTCGCGCGAGCAGATCGCCGCGGTGAGCACCTCCGGCCAGATGATGGGTGCGGTCCTCCTTGGTGGCGATGGTGCGCCAGTACGGCCGGCAATCATTTGGGCTGACACCCGCTCGTCAAAGCAGGCTGACCAATTGATCGAACGCGTTGGGATGGAACGCGGCTACGCCATCACTGGCCACCGTCTGAATGCAACCTACTCGCTCTCGAAAGTGATGTGGGTTCGCGACAACGATCCGGATGCCTTCGGGCGAGCTCGGCACGTGATGTGCGCCAAAGATTACGTCGGCTACCGCCTGACCGGGGTGATGGCCACCGACCCATCGGATGCCAGTGGAACCAATGCCTACGACCAGTCAGCCGCGACATGGTCGACCGAACTGCTGGACGCAGCCGGCATCGGCTCACTCTTCACCGAAATCGTGCCTTCGACACAGGTGATCGGAACCGTCGGGCGCTCAGCGGCGGCCGAGACAGGACTTGTTGAAGGCACACCGGTGGTGATGGGCGGTGGCGACGGACCGATGGCGGCGCTCGGCGCTGGGGTGATCGACGCCACGTCCGGCGCGTACGCGTACCTTGGTTCTTCCTCGTGGGTGTCGTTTGCTTCGGATGCCCCACTGCACGACCCGCTGATGCGCACGATGACGTTCAACCACGTCATACCCGGCCGATTCGTGCCGACCGCGACAATGCAGGCCGGTGGAGCCTCGCTGCAGTGGATCGTCGAGGCGCTCGAACCCGACGATAGTGCCGCTTACACGACGCTCTTGGATGCCGCTGCGGGCGCCGCAGCATCCACTGACGAGCTCTATTTCCTCCCGCACCTTCTCGGCGAACGATCCCCGTACTGGAACCCAAGAGTTCGTGCGGCGTTCATCGGCCTGGCCAGACACCACGACCGAGCGGCGCTCGTTCGGGCGGTCGTCGAGGGGGTCGCGTTCAACCTGCTCACCGGTCTGGGCGCCTTCACCGCGAACGGGGCGACCATCCGGAGCATCGACGCAATCGGTGGGGCCGCCAACTCAGCACCGCTCCTGCAGATCTTCGCGGATGTGTGGGGGCTCAGGATCCGGCGGCGAGCGCTCGTCGACGAAGCCACTGCGCTGGGAGCTGCCGTTGTCGGCGGTGTCGGAGTGGGGCTGTTCGACGACTTCTCGATCGCGGAGCGACTCTCGGACCTGACCGGCGACTTCGAGCCGGTGGCGGAATCACACCGTGCATACCTTCACGCTCACGCGCGCTTCCTCGACGCGTATCGGCGCCTAGAACCTTGGTATGACGAGAGCCCGGCATGAGTGATCCGATCCGCCTGGAGCCGCTCCTCGCGAGCGGTGCGCTGTTGGGCGCGGGCGACCGGTACGAGAAACGGCTCGAGGACCTGGCTGGACTGTACCGCGACGAGGCCGCATATCTGGCACGGCTTGAAGTCGATGACGGCCGACCCGTCTACTGGGTCGAAAGCAGCACGCCCGACGTGGAGTCAGGCGCGCTCACGATCGGTACGAGCGTGCTAATGCCGGGACGCATCGGCGCAGAGTTCGCGATGACTCGCGGGCACATTCACGCGAGGCGTTCGGCCGCGGAACTGTACTTCGGGCTGAGCGGTCGAGGGGTGATGCTTATGGAGACCGTCGATGGCCGGTCAAGGGTAATCGAGATCACTCCGGGCGTTGCGGTGCACGTTCCGGGTTACTGGGTGCACCGCAGTGTCAACGTCGGAACGGAACCTTTCACGACGCTCTTCTGCTACCCGAGCGATGCCGGTCAGGACTATCGCATCATCGAGGATGCCGGTGGTATGGCCACACTCGTCGTGGCGGACGGCGAGGGGTGGGCGCTTCGCCAGAATCCCGACCACATCGGCTACCGAGGTGACGATCCGTGAGCGTCGAGACGATGACCGCCGATACGCTGCGCCCCGCTGACGCTCCGACGATCTACTTCATTGGGGTGACAACCGGGAGCTCCTCGATTCAGACGGTGTTCCCGGTCTGGGCCGAACTGCTCAGACTTGACGGCGCCCGGCTTCAGGGCATCGATCTTCCACTACACGCTCCGGCGGAGCACTATCGACGGGTTGTCGAGTTTATTCGGGATGACGCGTTGAGTCTCGGCGCGCTCGTGACGACCCACAAGCTCGATCTGTACGCCGCCGCTTCTGACCTCTTCGATGAGATCGATCCTTTCTCGCGGCTCATGTCGGAGACGAGCTGTCTATCGAAGACCGACGCCGGCCTCGCCTGCCACGCGAAGGACCCGATTTCCAGCGGACTCGCCCTCGAGGCATTCGTTCCCGATCAGTACTGGGCGCGCACCGGCGCGCAGGTGCTGTCGATGGGGGCAGGAGGGTCGACGATCGCGATCACCTGGTACCTCAGCACGCCAGAGCGCGGGGCCAACCGACCATCGTCGATTCTCGTCAGCAATCGCTCGCAGCCGCGACTGGATCATGTGCGCAACGTGCACGGGATGCTCGACGCCGACGTTCACTTCGACTACGTGCTGGCTCCAGAACCCGCGGACAATGATCGACTGATCGCGGATCTCCTTCCAGGATCTCTGGTGATCAACGCCACCGGGCTTGGCAAGGACGCGCCAGGTTCCCCGGTTACCAATGCTGCCGTCTTCCCATCAACCGGTCTCGCGTGGGACTTGAACTACCGCGGTGATCTTGTGTTTCTTGAGCAAGCCAAGGCGCAGTCGTCGACGCTGAGTCATGTCGAAGACGGCTGGATCTACTTCTTGCACGGCTGGACCCAAGTCATCGGCGAAGTATTCCACGTCGCCATCCCCTCGTCTGGACCCTCGTTCGACGAGCTGTCCTTGGCAGCGAAGGCAACTCGATGAGGGTGCGGAGTTGGTGAGAAGAGTTGTGGTGAGCGAACCTGAGGTCAAGGCGACTGTTCTCGAAACTATCGCCGCCCGACGCGCTGAGCTGCGGACATCCGAGATGGCTGTCGCTGACCTCATTCTCGGCGACCCCGTCAGGGCCATCGACTTCAACATGGCCGGACTCGCAGACGCGGCAGGCGTTAGCGAGCCGACTGTCATGCGGTTCTGCAGCGCGATCGGCTTCGACGGGTTTCGCTCATTCAAGATCGCTCTCGCCCAGACGATCGCCTTGGGTCTCCCGGTCACACTCTCAGCCATTCACCAGAACGACAGCACCGAAGATCTCACCGAGAAGATCTTCAGTCACACGATCTCGAGCCTCGACCGGGCTCGCCGTAACCTCGATCCGCGTACCATCGAGCGCGGGATCGACCTGTTGGCAGGGGCCAGCGAGATCCTCTTTGTTGGGGCTGGGGCGAGTGGAATTGTCGCTCAAGACGCCCAGCAGAAGTTCCCGTTATTCGGAGTACCTTGTCAGGCGCCGACCGATTACCACCAGCAGTTCATTGCGGCGACGATGAGCCAGCCGACCACTGTGACGGTCGCGCTATCGAACACCGGTCGCACTCGAACGACCATCAGTGTGGCTGAGGCCGCCAAGCAGGCGGGCGGAATCGTCATCTCCATCACCGGCGACGACGGGCCGCTTGCCCAACTCGCGCATCTCAACATCCGTGCCAGCACGTTCGAGGACACCGACTACTACACGCCAACCGTTTCCCGGCTCGCCGGCTTGGTGATAGTGGATATTCTCGCGACCGGGGTGGCCATGCGGCGGGGAGGCGACGAACTCGTGCGAGTCCGAGTGATGAAGGAGAGACTCGCGCAGATGCGCGGGTGATGATGATGACATTCATGGTGACTGAGACAAACTTCGGGGCCTACCCTGCACTCGAGATCACGGGTGCCACCACGCGCGTCGTGCTGACCCACTGCGGTGCGACGGTGCTGTCGTGGACGGTCGACGGCGTCGAGCTCATCGATGGTTACGCCGACCACTCCGAACTTGCCACCCAGGCGGGGATGCGCAGCGCGATGATGATCCCGTTCAGCAACCGCATTCGGCACGGACGCTATCGCTTCGACGGGGCCGACCATGACCTCAACGGCACAGAAGCGGAGCAGGCCGGTCAGACTGTGCTCCACGGGATGCTGCGACTAGCAGAATTCAGCGTCGAAGCGATCGAAGCTGAGGAGAACTTCGCGATCGTACGTCTGAACAGTACCGCCCTGCGACCGGGGAGTTTCGCCGGGTACCCGTTCGCTGTTGATGTCAGCATTGAGCTCACCGTCACGGACTCGACGCTGGACTTCTTGGTCACAGGCACAAACGTCGGGACGGTCGCTGCGCCATACGCGAGCGGCTGGCATCCGTACTTCACGATCGGCGATGCGCCGATCGAGCGGCTCATCGTGCGAATCCCGGCAACGACTCACGTCGTGGTCGGTGCAGACCTCATCCCGATTGATGGTGCCGCCGCGTTCGAGCCAGTGGCCGGGAACTTTGACTGGCGCGAGGCCAGACCTATCGGCGACGTCGTCCTTGACGGGGCGTTCGAGGGGCTTGTCATCGAGGCCGACGGCTTCTCGCATTCCACGATGACTGACCCGGTCTCAGGGCGCACGATCGATGCCTGGCAAGAGCGCGGACTCATGCACATCTTCACTTCAGACACGGTCACCCGGCCACGCCGATCATTCGCAATGGAATCGGTGGAGTTCATGACCAACGCGTTTGCTCGCGACGATCACGCAGCGCGCATCCGCCTCGAGCCAAGCCAGCGCCGCTCGTTCAGATTCGGCGCGACCACAACATTGGAGACTCGATGACCCCCGCTCCCCCTTCGCACAACCTAGCACCGCGCCTTCTTCCGGTTCACCTCGAGGATTCCCCGACGCCCTCCTTCAGCCGACAGCTCGACGCCCTCAAGCGGCTCGCAGGTAGCCTCGTCGAATGGTTGCCGCCGACGCGGCTTAGCCTCGCCGCCGATGTCGAAGCTGCCGCTATCGTCGTGCCCGACATGAGCGGACTCGCCTATGGCCTGCTTCGCGAGTTTCAGGCGCTGCGGGCGCCGATTCTGATCGTCACCAGCGAGTTTGGCACCGTCTCGATGTGGGATTGGGAGATCCGCGACTACCTTCGTCGACGCGACGTCGCCACGATCGCGCCCACTTCGCTCGGCGAATTCCACGACCTGTGCCGCGCGCTCCAGGTCAGGCAGCGCCTCGCCGGAGCCACGATGCTGGCCTATCAGGACAACCTCGGCGCGGGCAAGCAGCCCGACATCTTCAAGCGGTTCTACTGGTGGGAGGAGGAGTGCGTCGCTGACCTGAAGCGATCGCTCGGCGTCACGGTGGAGCGGCGCAGCTACCGTGAGCTGCAGCGCCGAGCAGACGGTATCCCGTCGGATCGGGTCGATTCCGAGATCGCCCGAATTGCAGCGACCGTGCCGATAGTCGGGCTCGCTGCCAAAGCTCGGGATGCCGCGCTTCGCATCAAACTCGCACTGGCTGATGAGCTTGATGAAACGCCTGGCGTCATCGCCGCCGGTATCAACTGCCTTAACGAGTCGGATACCTCGACCACGACCCCGTGTCTGGCGTGGAACCTGCTGTTCGAAGAGCGCGGACTGATCTGGGGCTGCGAGGCCGACCTCACGTCGATGGTCACCCAGTTCATCACGTGGGAGACCCTGCGCACTCCAGCGATCATGACCAACCTCTACCCGTTTCTCATGGGTCAGGCAGCGCTCAAGCACGAAAAAATACCGTACTTCCCGGCCGTCGATCGGCCGGAGAATCACATCCTTACGGCGCACTGTGGATTCTTCGGCGTCATCCCGCAATCATGGGCAACCGAGTGGACCCTACGCCCACCGGTGCTTGAGATCGTGAACCCGAACTCGAACGTCATCGACGCGCGCCTGCCAGAAGGGGACATGACGATCGTGAAGATCACCAGCACGATGGACAGTTTTGTGATCGCACCGGCGGTGCTAACCAACTACGAGCAGTACCAGAACTCCGACTGCCTCAATGGAGCCGTGCTGCGCGTCGAGGATGGCTATCGATTCGAGGAAAACCTCGCGTCGCATCACGCTGTTCTGGCTGTCGGTGACATTACGCGGCGACTCGATGTTGTCGGCGGAGTGCTTGGCCTCGATATGCAGAGAATCTGAAAGGATCGTCGATGAGAGCGATTGTGTACGACAGCCCGCGCAACTTCACGCTCGCTGAGGTGCCGACCCCTTCGCCCGGAGTAGGTGACGTCCTGATGAAGGTTATCGTCGCGGGAGTCTGCGGTACTGACCTGCACCTGCACGAAGGCGAATTCGGTCCGACTTATCCGCTGACCCCCGGCCACGAGATCTGCGGAGAGGTTGTCGAACTCGGTTCTGAGGTGACGAGCCTTACAGTCGGCGATCTGGTCACGTTCGACAACACCGGTTCCTGCGGCCACTGTGAGGAGTGCAGGCGCGCCAAACCGGAGTACTGCGCGACGATCCTCGCCCAGGGGGTTAACGCACCCGGCGGCTTCGCCGAGTTCGTGATCGCTTCAGCCGATCGCTGTTTCGTGGTCAACGATCTCGAGCCCGAGGTTGCTGTCTTCACCGAACCGACGGCTTGCGTCGTGCACGGGCTCGACAAACTGGCCCTCAGTCCGGGTGCCAGCGTGCTCCTATTCGGTGCCGGCCCGACCGGGCTCGTGCTCACCCAACTGTTGCGTGCCGCCGGCGCCGGGTTCCTCGTCGTTGCTGCACCGACGCAGGCGAAACTGGATCTCGCGCTCGAGCGCGGGGCCGACCGGGTCGTGCGCATTGATCGCGCCGACCCCGAACCCGCGTACTCCATTTTGCGCGACATCGGAGGCACCGGCTTCGACTATGTGATCGATGCGACCGGGGCCGTCAGTGTCCTCGACCAGGCGATCGGGCTGCTCAGGGTCGGCGGCACCGTCTTCGTGTACGGGATGACGGCGGAGTCCGCCACCTGGACGATCGAGCCGTACGACATCTTCCGTCGCGAACTCACGATCAAGGGATCGTTCGCCCAGCAGTTCGCCTTCGACCGCGCCCTTCTTGCGCTCCGCGGTGGCCGGGTCAACACGGCAGGGCTCGTCACTCATCGTTTCGCGCTCGATCAGTACGCAGAGGCGCTCGCCGCCGTCGCGTCGAGCGATTGCATCAAGGCGGTCATCCGCCCACACGGGTGACACCCTCGACCCGGTGCGGTCGGTATGGTGGCCTCGTCACGCAGGCCTCGTCACGCAGGCCTCGTTACCCTGGCCCCGCTACCGTGGCTCCGCGAAGCGTGAGACCAGCCGAGCAGGGTTGACAGTGGTCACGAGCCGGGTCAGATCAGCACCGAGCTCGACCATCATCCGAGGAACGACACGTTCGCCCAGGTACTGGAGTCCCGGGATCCCACCGTATGAGCGGTATCGGCTTCGTCGCGCGACGTCCCCACCGATCACGATTCGCTCGCCCGCCCCACGTTCGATCGCGCGAGACGCGCAGTCGATGATCGCCGAGTCTGGCCACAGCCTGGACCTCGCGAACCCGTCGTACCCGAGGTAACAGCCAGCCGCTGCGAGATCCGCGTGGAGAACGGGGTCCGGGTTCCGATCGATGTGCGCTAGGACGATGGCGTCAGCGTTCACGCCGTCGGTCACGAGGAGCTCGGTTACCTCGAACGCCGCACTTCCGTGCTCGAGGTGCACCATGATCGGCGCGCCAGTGACCCCGTGCGCCGCTGCCGCAGCAGCAAGCACCTTCCGCTCGAACTTCGAGATGCTCCAGTAGCCGATGCCGGTCTTGATGAGTCCAGCCCGAACGCTGGTCTCATCCATGCCGTCCTGAATCTCGCGGGTGAACAGTTCGGCAAGCTCCGACTCGCTTTTCGCCCTCAACCAGTGACCCGGCGGGTAATGCTCCTCGCGGTGCACACCCGTGGATGCGATAACCGTGAGTCCGGTCTCGAGGGCGATCTTGGCGATTGCCTCCGGGCGCCTGCCGAGCCCGAGCGGTGTCGGGTCGATCATGCTTGCGAACCCGGAGTCTCTGAGTCGGATTGCCTCTTCGGCGCTCAGTCGTTCATCATCGAGCTCATCGTCGGGCAGGAGGGGCGAGACCTGAAAAAGGTGCTCGTGATAGTCCAGCGGGCCCAGCTTTGCCCCGGGCACATCGCCGAGAACGGCGCGAGCGTGCGTCACGGCAACGCCGCCACGAAGGATCGCGCCGCCTCGGTGATCGAGACCCAGTTACTGGATGCCATGGCAGCCGCCGACACCAGTTCGCCGCCGGCTCCGACGGCGATCGCTCCCGCCGACAACCACTCAGCGACGTTCCCGGCGTTCACCCCACCGGTCGGCATAAACACTCCATCGGGGAACGGAGCACGCAGCGATCGCAGATAGCCGGGGCCGCCGAGCGACGCCGGGAAGATCTTGATGACATCGGCCCCGAGCTCCTGGGCCAACATTACCTCGGTGGGGGTGAGGGCTCCGAGCATCGTGAGGCACCCGGTCCCGATCATGGCCTTGGCGATCCTCGGCACTGACCCAGGGCTGACCAAGAACTCAGCTCCAGCCTCCGCAGCCTCGACGGCTTGCGCGGTATCGGTGATCGTTCCGGCCCCAAGATAGACCACAGAACCATAACGTCGGGCGACCTCACTGATCACCTCGGCCACATTCGGCGTGCTGTAGGTGACCTCGATGGTGGTCACTCCGCCCGCGACAAGCGCGTCGACGGCGCGAATGGCGGTTTGCGCGCTCGGTGCGCGGAGCACCGCGACAATCGGAGCGGCTTCGAGGCGTTCCAGCATTAAAGTCCTCCCAAGAGGGACGCGACAGCCATCTCGGTCGCGCGCTTCACGCTCGCGGAGGTGTACGCGCCTAGGTGAGGAGTCGCGATCACATGCTCGTGCAAGAGGAGGGGCGTGAGTTCGGGGGGTTCGCTGGCAAAGGCGTCGACAGCATAGGCAGATAACACGCCTGAGTTGAGCGCGGTCAGTGCCGCAGCGTCATCGACGAGCGACGCACGTGCCGTGTTAATGAGCACCGTCTCCGGCCGGAACCTAGCCAGCCGATCAGCGTCGATGAGCGCGCTGCCATCAGTGGGTGGTGGCGCGTGCAGGGTCACCACGTCCGAGATGGCGACCAGTTCATCGAGATCGATCGAACGGATGCCCTCGACAGAGACGTACGGATCGAATCCGACCACGTGAGCACCGAGGCCAATGAAGGCAACCGCGACACGTCGCCCTATCGCGCCGAGCCCGACCACGCCAATGGTCACCTCCGAGACTTCGCGGGCCGCCGTCCGCGCCCACCCGCCAGCTCGCACCGATGATGCCGACCACGGGACGTGCCGGAGGCACGCGAGGGCGAGTGTCACTGCGAGCTCCGCCACCCCCTGCGCGTTCGCGCCCGCGGCAGTCGTGACAGTAACTGACGCTGCCGAGGCGGCCGACAGGTCGATACTGTCGGTACCAACCCCGTTTCGTGCAATGATCCTGAGATCCGAGGCGGCGTTCAGCACCGACCTCGAGATCGGTTCCACCCCGGCGAGCCAGCCTGAACAGCCGGGCACCAGATCGAGCAGTTCGAGTTCGGTCGGGGAACGACCAGGGGGCCCGCTGACTAGCTCATACCCGGAGTCTCTGAGTGGCTGCAGTTCTTCGACGGAGCCGAGTCCAGCCGCAGTAAGCGACCGTGGCGTAACGAGGATTCGCCCGGCCGGTGGGGAGTCAGACATGACCTCTTTCGTGGAAGAAATGTAGTGTAACTACCATAGACGAGGTTTCGAACGCCGGGCAAGGCGGTCGGATTCCGTTTCCATCGGGGTAAACCGGGAAAATGGTTGCACGAAGCGGCCGACGCGAGTAGTTTCACTACAGGAATCCAGACCCAGTTATCGGAGTTGATGACATGCTCGTTGGAATTGACAGCTACAGCTTCCACCGCTATTTCGGTGAGATTTATGGAGACGGACTGCAGGTTGATCCCGGAACGCGATGGGACATGCTGCGCGACTTCGTGCCGTTCGCGATCGAACTTGAGGTCGATGAGGTCGCACTCGAGACGATCTTCTTCCCGGTCTTCGACGACGCGTACTGCACCGACATCAAGGCAGCGCTTGACGCGGCGAATCTCAAGCGGGTGATCGGCTGGGGTCACCCGGACGGTCTTCACGGTGGCACCGACGAGGCGGCCCTCGCAGACCTGATTAAGCACATCCCGCGTGCCAAGCACGTCGGCGCCACCATCATGCGAATTGTTGCGGCGAGCATGCTCTACGTCGACGGTGACCACGGCGAGATGGTCAAGAGGTCAGTCGCGCAGCTCAAGCAGGCTGTCAAGGTGGCTGAGGTGGAGGGGGTCACCCTGGCTATCGAAAACCACATCGACTTCACCTCGCTCGAGATCATCCAGATCTTGGATGGGGTCGGTTCCGAGAACCTCAAGGTCAATTTCGACACCGGAAATGCGCTGCGACTGTTCGAAGACCCGGTACAAGCCGCGAAGAACCTCGCGCCTCACTGTGTCGCCACCCACACGAAGGACATCACCTTCCGAAAGGGGGGCACGCCGACCGAACGTTTCACCTCTTGGCCGTCAGTGCCAGCCGGCGAGGGAGCGATAGATCTCCCGGCGATTGCCCGCGTGCTCAACGATGCAGGTTTTCAGGGCTCGCTCGCGATCGAACTCGACCTGCTCGCGGCGCCGTACAACGAGCGAACTGAGGAGGAAAACGTACGCCAGTCGATCGACTACCTCAAGAGAATCCGCGCCGAGATCGAGGTCGGTCGGTGACGGCGCACCCCGCTCCTGAGGATGAACGACCGGTTGTCAGCTTTGGGATTCTTGGCTACGGCTTCATGGGCAAAACGCACTCGAACGCCCTGAAGACACTCCCGTACATCTTCTGGCCCGGCGCGGCACGGACGCGCCTGCATACGATAGCCGGGCGGACCGAGGCTGGCGTCAGGGAGGCTGCGACGCGCTACGGCTGGGAGAATTACACCACCGACTGGCACGACATCGTCGACAACGACGAGATTCAGGTCTTCGACAACGTCGGCCCAGACGACGCGCACTTCGAGCCAACCCTTGCCGCCATCCGGGCTGGCAAGCACGTTGTCTGCGAAAAACCACTCGGCAACTGGGTCGAGGCAGTCGAGCTTGAAGGCGCGGCCGCCGAAGCCGGGGTTCTGAACCTGACCTGCTTCAACTACCGCTTCGTACCAGCCGTTCGGCTTGCCCATGACCTGATCGCCAACGGCGACCTCGGTGAGATCTACAGCGCGAACTTCCGTTACGCCCAGGAGTGGCACCTTGATCCCGCCGCCGAGTTTGGCAACAAGACCGGCGCACTCGACGTCATCGGGAGCCACGCAATCGATGCCGCGAGGTACCTTGTCGGCGAGGTTGAGTCGGTCTCGGCGCTCATTACCAACCCGCTAACCTCGCCACCGCGCGGCGAGCCCATCGACACCGTTGACGCGCTCGCCCAGTACTCGAATGGAGCGACCGGCACCATCTCGGCAACGCTGATCGCCCCTGGACGCAAGAACCGCCTCGGTTGGGAGATCAACGGATCGAAGGGCAGCATCTATTGGGATCTTGAGAACCTCAACGTGCTTCACCACCACGTCCGTGCCGGCGCCGCCACGGAGGGATTCACGGAGATCATTGTCAACGAGGCGCATCATCCTCTCGTTGGGGCATGGTGGCCGAGCGCGCACATTCTCGGGTGGGAGCATTCGCACATCAACATGCTCGAGCACTTGATTGATGCGATCGTCGCCGGTCGGACAACTCTTGGTCCAGAAGCCGCGACATTCGCCGACGGTGCAGCGGCGGCGCGGGTGGGCGAAGCGATCCGTCGCGCGGCCAGATCGGGAGACCGGGTCGAGATCGCGAGCGTGACCTAGCTGTCCTCGGTCAGCAGGTTGGCGAGACGGCTCTTGGCGGGGTGCCGTCATTCTGAGACGTGTCGAACCTCGTTCGAATTCGTGCGCGCCTCGCCGGAAGAGAAGGGACCCACCTAAGCTGCGTTTCTGGAAGAGATGATCGCCTTCTTCGCAGCCCGCACCGCCTGCGCAGGCCAGGCACCGATCAGCTCAGCGTCACCGACGTCATGACCGAGTACAGCTAGCGGCCGCGGGTGTTCTGGCGCACGACTTGGCCGACTCGAATCGGGCCGCCGGTCGACTGGGCACGCCCGTTGCCGCCACGCGGGCGCGAGGGTGACTGCTCT
>JBGSTT010000274.1:0-5829 GCA_041736385.1 Rhodoglobus sp.
AACATGACCGCGAGCCCCACTGCCACCCAGCGCGGATCAGCGAGGATGCCCGTGAGCACGAGACTGAGCGCCGCGAGTTGCAGCGCGGCGCGGAGCAGGGCAGTGAGCGCGCCGAGCGGCTGGGGGATCCGGAACAGGCCGAGCCCGAGTGTTGCGATGCCGGCGAGCAGCACGACGGCTATCGCGGTGGCGAGCCAGGGGGTCGTGGCATCCATTGCTCGAACCTAGCGCTCGTCGTGCCGAGTCAGCTGACGTGGACTCTTGGGCGCCGCTTGGGGTCGTGCTCTGCCTCGCGCAGGATTTCTCGCACGACTGGCGCGGTGTCTCCTCGCCCGAGAACGAGGTACTCGAGCAAGTGGCGAATGGGGTTGCCCTCCGACCATTGGAAGAACACGTTCGGAACCACCCCTGACCCGTCTCGCACGGCGAGCAGCACGGCCGCGATCGCGTTCGGTACTGCCGGGCTTTGGGTGCGCAAGACGCAGCGACCGTTGATCACAACTCCGCGAACGCGCAACACCTCCTCGAACTCGGAAGGGTCGATGATCTCCACCTCGAGGAAGATCACGTCGGCGCCTGCGGCGATGAACGCCCGTTGCTCGCGCTCCTTGGCGGCGAACTTCGATTGCAGGCCGGGCCGCACCTTGTGCGCGACAATGTTGACCTGGCCGTCAAAGGCGACCGTGTGCTCGAGGAACTTCTGGGCCATCTCGTCGAACTCGATCCGACTCGCTCGCAGCTCGGTCGTGCGGGTCACGCGTGAGATCAACGAGATAACGATGACGCCGAGGATGAACAGCATCGAGATCACGATCCCGTCCGGCTGTTCGATGATGTTGTCCACTAGCGCGTAGCCCATGACGACTGTGAGGAGTGTGAATCCGACGCGCGCACGGTTCTGGTGCTTTCGGAACGCCGAGATTGTCACCGCGAAGGAGGCGGAGACCATCATCGCGAGAATGCCAGTAGCGTACGCGCCGGCCTGAGCATCCACATTGGCTTGGAATCCGATGGTGAGGATGATGCTGATCGTCGTGAACACGAGTACGACGGGGCGCACTGAGCGACTCCAGTCCGGTGCCATGCCGTATGCCGGCAGGTAGCGGGGCACGATGTTGACGAGCCCGGCCATGGCTGAGGCCCCGGCGAACCACAGGATCAGGATGCTCGAGATGTCGTACGCCGTGCCGAACCCTTCGCCGAGCAGCCCGTGGGCCAAGTACGCGAGTGCACGCCCATTCGCCTCCCCGCCGGGCTCGAACGCCGCGTTCGGGATGAGAATGGTCGTGACCAGGCTCGAGGTAATGAGGAAGGCACTCATGATCACGGCGGCGGCGGTCAACAGACGCTTGGTGTTTCGGATGCGAGACGCCAGTCGCTCCTCGGCTGTCGCGCCAGTCGATGCGACGAGCGGCATCATGCTGACCCCCGTCTCGAAGCCGGAGAGGCCGAGCACGAGCAGCGGGAACGCGAGCAATGCCGGCACGAGGATGCCGGTCCATCCGCCGCCGCCCATGGTGATCGCCGCGATCCAATCGCCGATGACAATCGGATTCGCGAACATCTCGATCATCCCCGTGACGATCACGATCCCGTTCAGAACGAGGAACCCCGCGACGAGTGGGATGGCAACGTTGACCGCTTCGGTGAAGCCGAGCAGAAACACGCCGCAGAGGATCAGAAGCAGAACGATCGTGATCGGAACGGCCAACCCGGTGAGGGATGGTGGGAAGAAGGGGTTCTCGATGAGGTGCACCGTGGCATCCGCCGATGACAAGGTGATCGTGATGATCCAAGATGTCGCAACGAAGCCGAGCAGGATGAGCACGAATAACTTGCCCTGCCAGAACGGCAGGAGGCGTTCCAGCATGGCGACGGAGCCTTGGCCGTGTGGGCTCTCCTTGGCCACACGGCGGTACATCGGGAGCATGCCGAGCAGGGTGAGTGCGACGATGAGCAACGTGGCGAGCGGCGAGAGAGCGCCCGCCGCGAGCACCGCGATACCGGGGAGGTACGACAGCGTCGAGAAGTAGTCGACGCCGGTGAGGCACATGACCTTCCACCAAGAGTGCGTCTCGGCTTTTCCCTCTGGCACCTCGGCGCCGCTCGGTTGCACGCGATCGCGCAAGAGCCAGCGCCCGAACCGTGTCGCTGGCTCCGGTCGCCCGACGCCGCCGGGAATGGTGGCGGGGAAATCTATGGTCCTCGATCGAGGCACGGTGTACTCCAGCGGTAATGCATCGCCCGTATGGGGCTGGATAATCATGCCACCAAAGCGTGAGAGGCGCTGCCCAAGACGGTTAGCGCAATGTCGGAGCCGGTATTCGACGAGTGCGGCGAGCGCGGCATCCCAGGACGGCGATCCGGTCGAGTGTGGTCAAGCCGCTTGCAGGTATCGTCGAGGCATGGGCATGGGTCCGGGGCATGGGCAGGGTCCGGACTGGCGCAGCTCTACTGGCTGTTTGCGTGTTGGCTGGGGCGCTGCAAGGTTGCGTGGGACCGAGCGTATTTCCCGCGTTTAACGTTCCGTCGGGGCCAGAGGACGTTCTGCCCCGGGAGCTCAGCGCTGTGATCGATGGATGGACCGTGCTCAGTGAGAACGTCAGGGTGAAGAACTAACGGCAGCCCCAGAGGCTTACGAGGGGCCGGAGGGTTCGCTTGGTTCAGATCCCATCCCAGACAACAGTGCCGTTCTGCTGCCACCTGATACTCCAGCTTCCTTTGTCGATGGAGAGCCCGGTGGCTACGAAGTCCTCGTACGTTGCACATTTTGCTACGCCGCCGTTTGAGTCGCTGAGGCTCAGGCAGACTTGGCCGGTGTCGCTGAGAAACCCGCGCGCGCTAAACGCTCCTCTGATCCCGAGCGAGGTCGCAGCCAACAGTTTGTCAGGGGCGACGAATCCCTCCATCGATCGACGAGCATCGGCATTCGTCAGCAAATCCCCTAAAACCGGTACCCAAATGATGACTCGTGACTCCGTGGTCGAAACGGGGGAGGAGGCGAGGGGCGATGGCAGTTGCTCGGCCACCGTGTCGTTCAACGTGGTGGATGCGCTCCAGATCACCGTTGCGGCGACCGCGCCGACGGCTGCGGCTGACGCGAGTCCGATGACGGTTCGCCATCGGTTCCATCGACCGCGGCCTGGTGGGGTCGGTTTATCGATCACGGCTGGCGGCACTCGGCCCTCCAACGAATCTGCCGCGACCGCTTCAGTCGACGGTCGCTCGCGGATGTACTGGATCGCGGCGTCCAGTCGCGCGTTCCTCAGCGCCGCGTCGCGCATGAGCTCCGACATCTGCGACTCTGCCGAGTGAACCGCCCCCTCGCCGTCCGCGCCAGTCGGCCGCGAGTGCACGATGACTTCCAAGTCCCGCGCCGCGAGCATCGGGTTCGTCGCGCCAGATCGGCCGACCGCGTCCGGGTCGAGTCGCCAGACGAGCTCATCGAGCGCGTTGACGTTCTGGCCGAACCGCTGCTGGAAGTCCACCCGGGCATCCGGGTTTCGCTCAAGCAGGTTGAGCAATTCGAGCAAGTTTTCGCGCTCAAGCTCGGGCTGGGGTCCGTTGACCATGCAGTCGAGCTAACGTCGCGCGCGCCCGCCTGTCAACTCGGGTAAGCCGCAATCACCGAGAGATGCACCAGCGATGGACATCGCGTCGTACCGCCGCCACGGGTGACCACGATTGACTTCGATAGGCCCGAATTCGGGCTTATGATTTTGATATGCAAACGCTGCCGATCTCGAAGGTCAAGGACCGTCTCAACGAACTCGTTGACTCGGCCTCCCAGACAAACCAGCAGGTCACCATCACGAAGAACGGAAGCCCCGCCGCCATCCTGATCGGGATCGATGAGTGGGAGGCTCTGCAGGAGACGCTGTTCTGGCTAAGCCAGGACGACGGCCGCGCGACCGTCGCCCAAGCTCGTGCTGAGCTGGCGAACGGTGAGGGTCTGACCGAAGAACAAATCCGCGCGGAGTTCGGCGTCCCCAAGCGCACGGCATGACCTACGAGGTCGTCTTCGCGCCGACCGCCAGACGTGAGATGACCGCGGTGCCGGAGCGGGTCATCCCTGCGATCATCGAGTTCGTCTATGGAGACCTCGCAGCGAATCCTCGCCGCGTTGGCAAGCCGCTTGAGCGCGAGCTCGCTGGATCGTTCAGCGCTCGCCGCGGTAGCGATCGGATCCTTTACGACATCGATGACGAAACCAATCGAGTGTCAATCCTTCGTGTGGCGCACCGGGCGGACATGTACCGCACGTCGTGAAGGCGGGTCTCGACTTCGCTCGACCACCGGAATACACCGGCGAAACCAACGTCTGGCCTTCGGAAAAGAACGGGCCCCCTGTCGGATTCGAACCGACGACCCCCGCTTTACAAGAGCGGTGCTCTGGCCAACTGAGCTAAGGGGGCGAGACTGAACTCGTGAATAACCATACCCACTCGCGCTCAACCGTTGCGTTGGCCGTGGCGGGCGCCGTGGTGTGCGGTGCACTCGTCGCGTTGCAGTCCAGAATCAACGGTGAACTGGGGGCCGAACTCGACGACGGATACCTCGCGGCATTCATCTCGTTCGGTTCCGGGTTCCTCGTGATGGCGGCCATTGCCCTCGCGGTGCCGAGCACCCGCAGGGGAGTTGCCGGCATCATCCGTACCATTCGCGTTGGCGAGATTCCGTGGTGGTACGCGTTCGGTGGCGCGGCCGGGGCGCTCTTCGTGCTGTCGCAGGGGCTGACCGCGGCGATTCTCGGCGTCGCATTGTTCACCGTGGCGACTGTCACCGGCCAGACGCTCAGCGGGCTCATCGTCGATCGGCGTGGGCTCGGCACGATGCAGCCGAAACCCGTCACCGCGTTCAGGGTAGTCGGGGCTGCCCTCGCGGTCGTCGCGGTGGTGTTCGCGGTGTCACCGCAGCTGCAGAGTGGCACCCCACCGTGGGCGTTCATCCTGCCGCTTGCTGCTGGCCTCGGCCTCGGCTGGCAGCAGGCAGTGAACGGTCAGGTGCGGGTGGTGTCGGGTTCAGCGCTGACCGCGACCTTCTACAACTTTGCGGTCGGCGCGGCCGTGCTCGCCGTCGTGCTTGCTGTGCATGCGGTCGTGAGTGGGTTACCAGAGCAACTCACGGGTAGTCCGCTCCTCTACACCGGCGGCCCGCTCGGCATCGTCTTCGTGGCTGGCTATGCGATCGTGGTGCGGTACACCGGAGTGCTGCTGCTCGGGCTCGGCGCGATTGCCGGCCAGCTCGCGGCATCCGTCGTCTTCGATCTCGTGGTGCCGGTCTCGTCGCGGCCGCTTAGTTGGACCACCCTGGCGGGAACAGCGCTCACCCTCGTTGCAATCGGCATCGCCTCGATTCCGGCCAGGCGCGCGCCGACCGGGCCTACGCCGTCGGGGCCTACGCCGTCGGGGCCTTCAGCGACCTCGCCTACGCCGTCAGCTCAGTGATGAACTCGTCGGCGATGAGCTTCGCGTGTTTCTCCGGCCGCGCGGTCTGGGCACGATCGCGCTCCTCAACTCCGCCAACGTAAAGCCATCCCAGCAGCTTCTCGTTCGCGGCAAGTCCGTGCATCGCGTGCACTTCGGCCGAGCGCACGTGACCGCCGGTGCGCCACATGACTCCCCAGCCAGCCTCGTCGAGCAACAGACTTAAGGCGTGAGCAACACCGGATGCCGCGGCCTCCTGCTCCCACGCGGGCACTTTGATGCTCGGCACGTTCTTGACCACGACCGCAATGAGCAGCGATGCGCGCAGCGTTTTGGCGGCGAGGGATTCTGCGTCGTGCCCGGTCAGGCCGCTCGCGGCGACGAAGGCGTCGCCGAGCCTGCG
>JBGSTT010000242.1:0-4826 GCA_041736385.1 Rhodoglobus sp.
GCTCGGCGGGGTGACAAGCCAGCCGCCGCCGGTACCCGGGGCACTTCCGCCGCCTAGCTCGTCCAGCTTCGCCCCGATGGCGGCCAGCGACTGCGTGATCTCCTGCTCGGAGAAGTCGACCCCAATGATGCGAGCGACGAAATCGGACGCAAGCTCAATCGGCTGCGGAGTTACGCCGCCGTCGATCGTGGCCCCCAGGCTGTCCGCGGTTCCGCCGGCCAGCTCGACGATCAACTGAGTGACTCGTGCGGCTGCGATCGCGGCAACGGCAGGGTCGACTCCGCGCTCGAAACGGCGGGATGCCTCGCTCTGCAACTTATGGCGGCGGGCTGACCGCGCGATCGAAACCGGATCGAAGTTTGCCGCCTCGATGAGCACATCGGTCGAAGCATCGCTAATCTCCGTCGCCGCTCCGCCCATAACGCCAGCAATGCCGATGGCCCCGGCGTCGTCAGCAATGACGAGATCTTCCGCGCTGAGCGCGCGATCCTTACCGTCGAGGGTTGTCAGCGTCTCTCCCGGCACGGCCCGGCGCACGGTGATACCGCCGGTCAGCGTACCGAGGTCGTAAGCGTGGTTTGGCTGGCCAAGTTCGAGCATGACGTAGTTGCTGATGTCGACGATCAGTGAGATCGAGCGGATGCCAGCAAGACTGAGTCGCGCGACCATCCACGCCGGCGTTGGCCTGGTCGGGTCGACTCCGCGCACCACCCGGGTGACGAACACACTCGCGCCAACGCGGCCGCGGATCGGGGCTCGGTCGTCAATGTGCAACTCGAATCCGCTCACGGGCGCCGCAGCGAGTGTAGCCAGCTCGGGATTCAGTGCAGGATCGCGGAACGCGGCACCCGTGGAGTGCGAATACTCCCTCGCGATTCCTCGAATCGATAGGGCGTAGCCGCGATCTGGTGTCACGTTGACCTCGACGGCTGCGTCGTCGAGTCCGAGCAAGGCGATGGCATCCGCGCCGACCTCTGGGTCAAGGTCAAGCGAAGCCAACCTCAGAATGCCATCGTGCTCATCGCCGAGACCGAGTTCGCGGGCCGAGGCGATCATGCCGTCGGAGACGTGACCGTAGGTCTTGCGAGCGGCAATCGGGAACGGGCCGGGCAACACCGCGCCCGGAAGCGAGACGACGACTTTGTCGCCGACAGCGAAGTTGTGGGCGCCACAGACGATTCCACGAATGTCACGTTCGGTGGTCGAGCCCGCCGAGACCCCGACATCCACCTGACACCAGTTGATGGTCTTGCCGTTTGCCTGCGGCTCAGAAGTGAACTCGAGAACCTGGCCGACGACCACAGGTCCGGTGACCTCGAAGCCGTGCACGTCCTCTTCTTCGAAACCGACTTTGACGAGGGCCGCGTGCACGTGCTCAAGCGATGGGTCTTCCGGGAGGTCGACAAACTCGCCAAGCCAGCTCAGCGGGATGCGCATCAGACCACCATTCCGAACTGCTGCGAAAAGCGGATGTCGCCTTCGACCATGTCGCGCATGTCGTTCATCTCGTTTCGGAACTGCAGCGTGCGCTCAATGCCCATGCCAAACGCGAAACCCTGATACTCGTTCGGATCGATTCCGGCCGAGCGCAGCACGTTGGCGTTGACCATGCCGCAGCCGCCCCACTCAACCCAGCGCGCACCGCCTTTCGCGTTCGGCTGCCAGACGTCCATCTCCGCGCTCGGTTCGGTGAACGGAAAATAGTTGGGGCGCAGACGGATCTGGGCGCCATCCCCGAACATGGCGCGGGCAAGGTGTTCTAGCGTGCCGCGCAAGTGCGCCATCGTCAGGCCCTTGTCGATCGCGATGCCCTCGATCTGGTGAAACACGGGCGTGTGGGTCGCATCGAGTTCATCGGTGCGAAACACGCGACCCGGCGCAACGACGTACACCGGCAGCGGCCGATCAAGCAGGGACCGCACCTGCACCGGGCTCGTGTGCGTGCGCAGAACCAGGTGCGAGTCGATCGGGTCAACGAAGAAGGTGTCTTGCATGGCGCGCGCCGGGTGATCTTCGTCGAAGTTCAATGCGTCGAAGTTGAACCACTCGTTCTCGAGTTCCGGACCCTCCGCCACTTCCCACCCCATGCCGACGAAAATGTCGGCCATGTACTCCATGAGCAAACTGAGGGGATGCCGCGCGCCAGCGTTCCAGCGCAGCGGCAGGGCCGTGACATCCACCGCCTCACTGGCGAGACGTACGCTTTCCTCGGCGACGGCAAGCTCGCCTTCTCGCTCCAAGAGGGCTTGGCTCACGCGCGCCCGTGCCTGCCCGACCAGCTTGCCAGCGGCAGCACGATCCTCGGCTGGAACCGACTTGAGGCTCGCGTTGAGCAGCGCCAATGGCGACTCTTCGCCAGCATGGGCGGTGCGTGCGATACGCAATTGCGCTATCGAGGTAGCTGAAGCTATTGCCGCGACGGCCGCATCCGCGGCTGCAGTTACGGTCGTTTCGACGATTGCTGGGGACTCTGACACAACTATCGAGTTTAGTGCGCGCAACGGGCTCGGTCAGTCGCCCACCCGCACCCAAGGGTGAAGCCCGAACGTAACCTCCGATACCGCCTGCAGCTCCGGGTCGCCATCGACGATGTCGGTGAACTGAAGTGACTTATCGTCGAGGATCGTTATCGTCGCCGTTGTGATCTCCTCGGGTTGGTCGCCCCAGTAGTGCGTGTACTGGGTGCCTTCGAGGGTGTAATCCCCGACGCCGCCGGGATTGGCCAACGGTGTGTCTGAGCTCTGGTCGTAGGTCCAGCGCCCATCCTCGAAACTCCAGTAGTAGAGGCCGGCGTACTCGGTTACAACCGCAGAATCGGTGACTCCCCCCGCAAGTAGCTCCTCCGCGGTAATGGTTACTGTATAGAGCCCATTGATCGATGACTCGTCCTGGGACACCGTCACCGTCGGGGCCGGAGTGGAGTTGCGAGTGGGAACCGGTGCCGGATCCGGTGCGGGCACCACGGTGCACGCGGTCATGGTGATGACCAGAACAAATAGAAGGCCGCTTGCGGCGGATTTGGTGCCCATGGGGGAAGTGTCCCACGGGGTTGCGGATGCCGTCTAGCGTGTTGGCCCAACGACGCGCCGCACCGTGATCGAAGGTTCCGCTCTCAACTGCGTTGAGCGGCAGTGCTCATGGTTCGCTCAGCTGCGCTGAGCGAACGCACTCTCATAGAGGCAGACGGATGCCGCCGTGGCGAGGTTCATCGATTCAGCGTGCCCGTAGATCGGCACTGAGATTGCGCGGTCGGCGAGCGCAACATGCTTGTCGCTGAGGCCATGAGCCTCGTTACCGAACAGCCACGCGGTCGGGCGAACGAGTGCTCCATCGTTGCGGGCGACGAGCAGATCATCACCTTTGATGTCCGCAGCGATCGTTTGGAGCCCGGCTTTGCGCGTGCGCTCGAGCACATCTTCGAGCTCGGCACCGACCGCAACGGGAATGTGGAACAGCGACCCGGTGGTCGCCCGAACCACCTTCGGGTTGTAGAGATCGACCGTGCGCCCGGTGAAGATGACAGCGTCGGCGCCGGCAGAATCAGCAGCCCGGATGATGGTGCCTGCGTTGCCGGGATCGCGCACTTCTTCGAGAATCGCGATCAGGCGAGGACCACTCGCCAGGATCTCCTTGAGTGAGGTCGGAAACTGGCGGCACACCGCGACAATGCCCTGCGGCGTCACAGTATCGGCCATCGCGTCGAGCACCTGCTCGGTGACGAACTCCACTTTGAGTCCGGCCTTCTTCGCAAGACCGGCGAGCTCACTGTGGCGCTCAAGCGCCGTTGGGGTCGCGAACAGGTCGGTCAGCAACTCTGGTCGAAACCCGAGCGCCTCGGTCACCGCTTGCGGTCCCTCCAAAAGAAAGAGCCCGGTCTGGGACCGGGCGTCTCTCTTTGCGAGTTTTACAACAGCACGCACCCGTGGCGAGCGCGGATTGCCAATCATGAGGCTAAGCCTAGGCTGAGCCGCCGAACCTTGGGTTACGCGGCGCTCTTCGGCGCCGAGGTGTCTGCCGGCAGCGCTGCCTTGGCCGTCGCGACGATCGCGGCGAACGTGGCAGGTTCTGTGACCGCAAGGTCAGCGAGAATGCGACGGTCGACCTCGATACCGGCCAAGTTAAGGCCCTGGATGAGGCGATTGTAGGTCAAGCCGTTGGCACGCGACGCGGCGTTGATGCGCTGAATCCACAGACGACGGAAGTCCCCCTTGCGCGCCCGGCGGTCGCGGTACGCGTACACGAGCGAATGGGTGACCTGCTCTTTGGCCTTGCGGTACAGGCGCGAACGCTGACCCCGGTAGCCGGACGCGCGCTCGAGGATGACCCGGCGCTTCTTGTGGGCGTTGACCGCCCGCTTTACTCTTGCCATTTCTTCTTTACCTGACCCTTACTTGCCTGAGCTCTACTTGCCCAAAAGCTTCTTGATGACCTTGGCGTCCTGCGGTGCAAGAACCTGTTCTTGGTTCAGGCGGCGCTTCGTCTTGCCGCTCTTGACCTCCAGGTTGTGGCGCATGCCGGCCTGCTGCTTCATGACCTTGCCGGTGCCGGTCAGTTTGAAGCGCTTCTTCGCACCGGAGTGCGTCTTCTGCTTAGGCATCTGTTACCTCTTTCGTTGTTGGCTTCTTGGGTGCAGCCGGAGCTGCGACAGTCTTCGGTGCAGCCGGAGCTGCGACGGTCTTTGGTGCAGGCGGCGCTGCGACAGTCTTCGGTGCAGCTGGCGCTGCGACGGTCTTTGGTGCAGGCGGCGCCTTCGGTGCAACGGGAGCTTTCGCCGGTGCTGCTGCAACTGCCGCCGGTGCGGCGGCGGGTGCAGCCGCTGCAACCGG
>JBGSTT010000006.1:0-2159 GCA_041736385.1 Rhodoglobus sp.
CCGCGAGAGCGAACGCAACGCCCCGATAAGCAGGAGGTACTGCTGAAGACTGCCATCGTCATCCGTGACCTTATCGGCCGTCTCGAGCATGACACTGCCTGCGGTGTAGCTCGCGTAGTCGTCAGCGATCTCCGCGCCGTATGAGCCAATCGACTCGGCCTGCTGAATGATGTCGAGACTCCGACCGACGTAACACTGAACATCAGCGACCATCATCGGCTCAAGCCTCGAGCCAAACTTTGATGCCGTGCGACGGACCCCTTTTGCGACGGCCCGAATCTTGCCGTGCTGCCGACTCAGCATCGTTACGATACGGTCGGCCTCACCCAGTTTGTGGGTGCGCAGCACGACGGCTTCGTCACGGTAAGTCGGCACCCTTCAAGTATCCCCCGGTGGCGGCGGCGTTGGCGGCAGCGACGCCGCCGAGCCCGGCGCCACGGCAGAATGGGCTCGTGACCCCGCTCTTTACGATTCCGCTCTGGGCGGATCTGCTCGCGGTCGGGATTGGCGCTGCGCAGGGCGCCCTCTTCGCGGCCCAGTTTCGCGACCGCCGGCTTGACCTGCTCGGCGTTGCGATAATCGGAATCGCCACGGGGTTCGGTGGCGGAATCCTCCGCGATGTTCTGCTCGCGGAAGTTCCGGCAGCGCTAACGAGTAACTGGTACCTCATCGTCGCTACCTTCGCGGCCATACTCGGGATGCTGCTCGAGCGGCTGATCTCGCGAATGGGCCCGCTCGTCAACGTGCTCGACGCACTCACGATAGGTCTGTTCGGCGCAATCGGAACAACGAAAGCGCTCGCCCTTGGGCTACCGGAGGTACCCGCCATCTTCGTCGGAGTCGTCTCGGCGGTTGGTGGCTCGATTCTGCGCGACCTGCTGCTCAACCTGCCAATTGCTCTCATGCACGTCGGCTCCTTGTACGCGGTCGCAGCGTTTGGAGGAGCTACGAGCCTGGTTGTGCTTCTGGAACTTCAAGTGCCGGTCTTCGTCGCCGCAAGCATCGGTGTCGCCGTGACCTTTACGATTCGCGTGCTCTCGGTGCTGCTGAACTGGTCACTGCCTGAGCAACGCGCGATCGAGACCTTTCCGCGCATTCGTCGTGCCAAGCGCAATGGCTAATGCGCCTCCGGTGGTCGAGCGAAGCCGAAACCCTAGACGCTGACGAGCTCACGATCGCCAGCCTCGGCGCGGACAGCGCGATTGACCGCCGAGACGACAGCCTTGAGGGATGCCGTCGAGATGTCAGCATCGATACCAACGCCCCAGAGGCGCTTACCGTTGACGTTCAGCTCAACATACGCGGCTGCGATCGCGTCACCACCGGCACTGAGTGCGTGCTCGACGTAGTCGTACAGCTTCACGTCGATGCCCTGATCGGCCATGACAGCAAGGAACGCAGCGACGGGACCATTGCCCGTAGCGGTCGTTGCCTCAAGGTCATCGCCAACGCGAAGTCTCACGTCGAGGGTGGTCTCTCCCGTCATGTCACTTGCCGTGCGAGTCGACAGCAGTTCGAAACGCCCCCACTTGTCTTCTGCACGGTCGGCGGGCGCCGGGAGGTACTCGTCCTGGAACAGCGACCAAATCTCCTCGCTCGTGACCTCACCGCCCTCGGCATCCGTTTTGGCCTGAACGACACCGCTGAACTCGATCTGGAGTTTGCGCGGCAAATCGAGGTTGTGGTCCGCTTTGAGGAGGTAGGCGACACCGCCCTTGCCGGACTGCGAGTTGACGCGCACCACGGCCTCGTAGCCGCGGCCCAAATCCTTCGGGTCGACCGGCAGGTACGGAACGGCCCACTCGAGTTCATCGACGCTTACGCCGCGTGCCGCGGCATCCGCAGCCATCGCTTCGAAGCCTTTCTTGATCGCGTCTTGGTGCGATCCGCTGAAGGCTGTGTACACGAGGTCGCCAGCCCATGGGCTGCGCTCGTGAACCTTCAACTGGTTGCAATACTCGGCTGTTCGCTTGATTTCGTCGAGGTCGCTGAAGTCGATCTGCGGGTCGATTCCCTGGGTGAAGAGGTTGATGCCAAGGGCGACGAGATCGACGTTGCCCGTTCGCTCGCCGTTGCCAAACAGGCACCCCTCGATTCGGTCGGCTCCGGCGAGGTAGCCGAGCTCGGCCGCCGCCACCGCTGTGCCGCGGTCGTTGTGC
>JBGSTT010000053.1:0-3279 GCA_041736385.1 Rhodoglobus sp.
ATCGCCGACGCCATCGACGATCGGCGTGAAGCCGGGGTGGACGCGGATTCTGCAGAGCGCCAGGTGCTCACAGAACTGGGCGCGCCCGCGCGCCTTGCCGCAAGCTACTCCGACAGATCCCTGTACCTGATCGGCCCTGAGTTCTATCTGGACTACGTCCGGGTACTCACACTGCTGCTGTCGATCCTCGTTCCTCTCTGGTTCGTCATCGTCGCCTTGGTGACTTTTGCTGACGGTTCCACTGCTGACGTGGCGTTCGGCGGCGCCCTGTACAGCGCACTCGAAACCGCGATGTCCATCGCCTTCTTCACCACGCTGGTCTTCGCCATCATCGAGCGCGTGTCGGCGGTGCGTAGGAAGCGCACCGCCACCTGGGATCCGTCGACACTGCCGGAAGTCCGAGACAAGCGCGGCTACGTCGCGGAGTTGATCGGCGGAGTGGTCTTCTTCGCGGTGATCGCGATCGCGCTGGTGCTCATCCAGACGCTGGGCGCTGTCGAAGGCCCCGAGGGCGGCAGGATTGGCCCGATCACTTCCGACGTGTGGGAGTCCGGCGTCTTGTACATCGCTGTGCTGTTCGCGATCGCCAGCGTCAGCTCCCACGTTCTTGCTTTTTACACCGGCTGGTCGACGTCGAACGCGATCGCGAACACCGTCTTCGTCGCACTCTTCGCTGTGCCAGCTGTGTGGCTCGTGGCCAGTGGCCGCCTCCTCAGCGGCGACTACTTCCGTGCCATTGGCTGGCCCGACGGCGCGACGGTCATAGCGGTCGTGGTGATCGTGGTCGTCCTTCTGCTCACTGTTAGCGACGCCGTCGGCGGATTCCTCCGGGCAAGCAAGAAGAGGCGCACGCGCTAAAGCGGCCGCTGGCCGAACACGGCGAACCCCCGCCGAGTCCGGAGACTCGACGGGGGTTCGGTGTGCGGGAGTTCGGTGTCCGGGTAACTACTGTCGAACGTTCTGTCCAAGGTCGGCCGTCGCGGCACCGGCAGGGGTAGCGGAGGTTCGAGGCCAGGTCCAGGCGGAGCGCAGGATGAAGGCCAGAATCAGCACCTCGACGCCGATGGTGACCGCGTAGTAGAGCGCGTAGTCCGGGGTCGCCCCTGCCGCGTTGAATACACAGAAGGGGATCCACAGCGCCGCAGCTACGAGGTTTGTAGCGCGGTTCGCTCGGGCGGGCAGCGTCAAAGAAAGCAGCACCATCAGGGCGGGCGTCGCGATCAGCGCGAAGAAGATGGTCATCAAATTCCCGCTAATTTCGAAAGTGAATATGTTGCCGCTGCGGATGATGTCGATCTCGCCGGGCTGGTAAAGGTGGAAGTAGTCGATGTAGAGCACGAGGTACATGAGGCTGGTCCACGCGGCGGCAATCTTGGCCTGCACCGGGATCGGCGGGTTGTCGAGCAGCGTCGGGGTGTTCGTTCGGATTGTCATGGATTCTTCTTTCAGTCTCGATGAGTGCTCTTGGTTGCGCACTACTGTGTGACACACACTATTATGAAGAAGTCGAAAAAGTCCACTTCACGACGATAATGTGTTTCACACAGTATTGAGAAGTTTCACCCCATTAGCGGGACAACCACGCAAGGAGAAGAACCATGAGCTCACGCACTCAGCACGCGCTGAGAACGATGAAGGCAGTAACCCAATACCGGTACGGCGGACTCGACACTCTCGAGTACGACACTGTCGCCCGGCCCGTCGCGGCGAAGGACGAAGTCCTCATCCGGGTTCACGGAGCATCCATCAACGCGGCCGATTGGTTGCTCATGCAGGGTGAACCCTTCATTGCAAGGTTGGCGTTCGGCCTGCGGCGGCCAAAGACCCCGACGCGGGGCAGGGATGTGGCCGGCGTGATCGAGGCTGTGGGCGACAGCGTGCGCGGCTTCAGCGTTGGCGACGAGGTCTATGCAGAGGTGGATGCGGGCAGCTTCGCCGAATACACCGTCGCACACGTGAAGCGCCTCGCTCACAAACCCTCGCGAATCCGCTTCGACGAGGCGGCTGCCGTGCCGATCGCGGGAACAACGGCGTTGCAGGGGATGCGCGATGTCGCGAAGATCAAGCGGAGCGACAGGGTGCTCATCAACGGAGCGTCCGGCGGAGTCGGCTCCTTCGCCGTGCAACTGGCCAAGGCGTATGGGGCTGAAGTGACGGGCGTGTGCAGCACCGCGAATCTTGAGTTCGTGCGGTCGTTGGGCGCAGACCACGTCATCGACTACACGGCTGAGAACTTCGCGACGGGCGACGATCGCTACGACGTGATCGTCGACCTCGTCGGCAACCGATCGCTGGCCGAGTGTAGGCGCGCCCTTACGCGTCGCGGAACTCTTGTGCTGGCATCGGGCAACGGGGGACGCGTGCTCGGTCCGATCCTGCGGATGCTCGCAGCGATGCTGCTGGGCGTGTTCGTGACCCAGAATCTGCGACCTCTCTCCTCAGTCGCGAGTGGCGCCGACCTCGAGGTGCTTCGCGAGCTCATCGACGCCGGCACCATCACGCCCGCCGTCGGCCGCAGCTACCCACTCGCTGAAACGGCTGAGGCGATCCGCCACTTTGCTGAAGGTCACCCTAGGGGAAAGATCACCATCACCGTCGGCGACCAGAGCGAGACCACGGAGCAGGAGCTGTGAGCGCCTCGATCGGCAACACGACGATAGCGGCCACCCGCCCGATTGTTGAGCAGAAGAGCGATCGGCAGCGGCCGAAAAGCGGATGGACTGCCATCACCGGCCTCTTGCTGCTCAGCGCACTCCCCGTGTTCGGCGGTGTGCTCCGATTGGGGGAGGTGAGTTCTGGTACTGACATCGACCTACCCTGGATGTCAATAGTGGCGATACTTGCGCACATCGTGGCGATGAGCGTGTTCTGCATTGTCGGCGCATTCCAGTTCTCTCCGGCACTGCGAATCCGGCGCGGTTGGCACCGTACCGCCGGCCGTGCACTGATCCCCGCTGGATTTGTCGCGGCACTGGCTAGCATCTGGCTCGCGGTCTTCTTCGGTGGACCTCCCGAGTTGTTCCCGCTTGCGCTAGTTCGACTCGTCTTCGCCGTACCAATGGTGCTGTTTCTTTTGATGTCAGTGATCACCATCATGCGTCGCGACTTCACCGCGCACGGACAATGGATGACCCGCGCCTACGCGATCGCTGTCACCGGCGGAACCCAAGCGCTCGTCCTCATATTCTGGTCGATCCCCTTCGGTGAGGTCGACGCCACTGGCGAGACATGGCTGGTCGCAGTGGGCTTCGTGATCAACAGTGTTGTGGCGGAGTTGCT
>JBGSTT010000059.1:0-5420 GCA_041736385.1 Rhodoglobus sp.
CAGGGTGACCTCGGAAGCTGCGGCATCGGCTGCGGCGACGGCTGCGGCGGCAGTCGTATCGACGCGTGACACGGCGACGGTCTCCTCGACGGGGGTGAATTCCGGCTTCACCTCAGGCAGGGCGATGATCGGCATGGAACCGGTCAGGGCACGCGGGATGGTTCGGGCTGCGATCAGCGCCAGGGCGTGCTTCGCGTCCTCGGTGATGCCGTGGGTTCCGTGTCCGGACTTGACGGAATCGGTCTGCGATGTGTTCCCGGACCCGGAGTTGCCTCCGCTGTTGCCGTTGCCGTTGCCGTTGCCGTTGCCGTTGCCCCGGTGCCCGTTGCCATTGTCGCCGCCGGAGTTGGTGCCCGACTTGCTGCGCGGGCGACGCTCCATGGCCGGCTGAGCGGTCTGGCGGTGCTTGAGCACGGGGTCATGGTGGATGACGATGCCGCGGCCGGCGCAGGCCTCGCAGTTCTCACTGAACGATTCCAGCAGTCCCAGGCCGAGCTTCTTGCGGGTCATCTGCACGAGTCCGAGCGAGGTGACCTCGGCGACCTGGTGCTTGGTGCGGTCGCGGCTCAGGCATTCGAGCATGCGGCGCAGCACGAGGTCGCGGTTGGTTTCGAGGACCATGTCGATGAAGTCGACGACGATGATGCCGCCGATGTCGCGCAGACGCAGCTGGCGCACGATTTCTTCGGCGGCCTCAAGGTTGTTCTTCGTGACGGTCTCTTCGAGGTTACCTCCCGAGCCGACGAACTTGCCTGTGTTGACGTCGACGACGGTCATGGCCTCGGTGCGGTCGATCACGAGCGATCCGCCGGATGGCAACCACACCTTGCGGTCAAGTGCCTTCTCGATCTGCTCCGATACCCGAAACTCGTCGAATGAGTCCGCGGTGCCCCCGTAGGTCTGCAGCCGGTCGACGAGGTCAGGCGCGACCGAACTCAGATAGGTTTCGATCGTTGATCGTGCGTCTGCGCCCTCGATCACGAGTTTCTGGAAGTCCTCGTTGAAGACATCGCGGATGATCTTGATGAGGAGGTCGGGCTCAGAGTGCAGCAGAGCAGGAGCTGGAACGCTCTCGACCTGTGCACTGATCGCCGCCCACTGGCTCGTGAGCCGATTGACGTCAAGCGTGAGTTGCTCTTCGCTCGCACCCTCAGCGGCCGTGCGCACGATGACGCCAACGTTCTCGGGCAAGACCTCTTTGAGGATCTTCTTGAGTCGCGCGCGCTCAGTGTCTGGCAGCTTGCGGCTGATTCCGGACATAAGTCCATTGGGAACATAGACGAGATACCGCCCCGGCAGCGAGACTTGGGAGGTCAGACGAGCGCCCTTATGTCCGACCGGATCCTTCGTAACCTGAACGAGCACCCGATCGCCGGGCTTGAGAGCGAGTTCGATTCTGCGAGCTTGCGTCTTGCCATCGGAATCGAGAGCCGCGGCATCCCAGTCGACTTCGCCTGAGTACAGCACCGCGTTGCGACCACGCCCAATGTCGACGAACGCTGCCTCCATCGACGGCAGTACGTTCTGCACGCGACCGAGGTACACGTTGCCGATGAGGCTCGCTTCTTGAGATTTCGCAATGTAGTGCTCGACAAGCACGCCGTCTTCTAGCACCGCAATCTGGATGCGATCAAACTTCGAGCGCACCACCATGACGCGGTCAACACTCTCGCGCCGAGCCAGGAACTCGCTTTCGGTGACGACCGGCCGCCGGCGGCCAGCATCACGGCCGTCACGTCTGCGCTGCTTCTTGGCCTCGAGGCGGGTGGATCCACGCACCCGAGTTGGCTCGTTGCTCGGCTCAGGCTGCTGGCGCGGTTGGCGAACACGAACCACCGTGTTCGGGGCTTCATCCCCTGGGCGGAGCTCCTCGCCAGGCCGACGGCGAGAACGACGGCGAACCGTAGGGCTCTCGGAGGCCTCTTGGTCGATGAGTGGACTGCGCGCGGACGCCGAGCGCTCTGGCAGCGGAGGCAGGTCTGGCGCTTGAAACAGCAGTGACGTTGTCGGGCGGCCGCGCGGTGGAGCGATGCTTTCTGTGGCCCGCGCCTCGGTTGCAACCACCTCGGTTTTAGGCACGGGCTTGGCCAAACCGACATGATCGGCAGCCTTCTTCGCCGAAGCCCGCTTGCGGGGCGCCTTCACCGGCTCGGAGCCTTCTGGTGGCTGGATGTTCTCGTCGTTTACTTCGATGTCGCGTTTCTTCACCATTTCTGGTGTACTCCTAACCCGGCTAGGCGGCTTCGCCTCCCACCGGGTACTCTCTCGTGCGCTCGAGTTCCGGTTCGGTGTTGCTCCGGCTCTCGGCTACCAATTCTTCAGGTCATGCAGCAGGCTCATGGCTCGTGCTGCGCCCGTGCTGTCACCACGGAGGTGGTACTGCAATTTCAAACTTTGGCCTGTCACTACTTCTCGGAACTGGCTATCCGACTTGCGCGAGTCCTAACCGACGGGCGCGTGCCTTCGTCGACACGGACTGCTTTCTTGGCCCGGAACGTTTGCCCGGTAAAGCTGTATTGGTCACCGCGTTGGGCAGAGCCCGAGCGGTGACCCCGATTATCGCACGCATTGATGGGAGGACGTGATTTTGCCCGTGACATAATCCGAACATGACCGAGACGGATGCCGCGCGCCGACCACTCACGCTTGCGATCACCCTCATCATCACCGGGTTTCTTGGATGGTACGCAGCCTTCGCGCTAACCATCGACAAGATACTGATCTTGCAGGATCCGCAGGCCGATCTGGACTGCAACTTCAGCGTCATCGTGCAATGCGGCGCGAATCTCCAATCGGCGCAGGGATCGACCTTTGGGTTTCCGAACTCGCTCATCGGCATTGCCGCATTCGTAGCCCCGATCGCCGTCGGCGTCGGAATCTTGGCCGGCGCGCAGTTCGCGCGCTGGTTCTGGATTGCGCTCAACCTGGGAGTCGCCGGCGCACTCGGCTTCTGCATCTGGCTCATGACGCAGAGTATCTTCGTGCTGGGTACTCTGTGCCCGTGGTGCATGTTGGTCTGGGCAGCCACGATCGTGATGTTCTGGACTCTCACGCTATTCAACGCGCGCGCTGGCACATTCGGTGCTCCGCTTGTTGTGGTGGGCAGTGCGCTGTACCCGTGGGTACCGATTCTGGTGTTCGCAAGCTACGTGGTCATCGCGATCATCGCTCAGGTGCGGCTCGACCTGCTGAGCTTCCTGCTGGTCTAGCCTGCGGGCCCAAGGATGAACGGAGGGACGCTCCTCAGAACCAGAGTGCGAGTTCTCGAGCCGCGGCTTCTGGAGAATCGCTGCCGTGCACCAGGTTCTGTTGCACCTTAACGCCCCAGTCGCGTCCAAGGTCACCCCGAATCGTGCCCGGGGCGGCCGTGGTCGGGTCTGTTGTGCCGGCTAGCGAGCGGAACCCCTCGATTGCGCGGTTACCCGCCACCCGAATTGCCACGATCGGTCCAGACTGCATGAACTCGACGAGGGGCTCGTAGAACGGCTTTCCCTTGTGCTCCTCGTAGTGCGCCGCGAGAAGGTCAAGCTCGGCCTCCACGAGTTTGATGTCGACAAGCTGGTAGCCCTTCGCCTCGATTCGGCGCAAAATCTCGCCCGTGAGGTTGCGCGCAACGCCGTCTGGCTTGACGAGCACGAGGGTTTCTTCGATTGTGGTCATGCGATTGCTCCGATGGTCACGGCTGCGAACGTGCGCCCGGCCCTAATCTACGGGATCGTATGAGGCCTTCGCCGCGTCGATCTGGCGCCCCCGAATGAAGCAATACACCCAGATTCCCACGAAACCGCCGCCGACGACGAACATGACAGGCAGCAGAAAGCCGGTCGCAACCAGCAAGGCTTGCAGCACCCATCCGAGCCAGACGCCCCATGGGTAGCGCAGCAACCGGGCAACGAGAATCAGGGCAACGATGAACAGCGCTCCGCCGAGGAACGCTGGCAGCGGCTCGAGTGCCTTGAGTCCGAAGGCGGTGAGCGACACGAAGAAGATCAGAATCGCTTCAAGCCCGAGCACGATGCTCAGCAGCGACTCACTCACCGAGCGTTGGCGACGAGGTTGTGGCGCATCGCTTGGTACGGTTCGACTCATTTCCAGCCGTCCCGCGCTGCGAGCGCAATAGCTTCGCCGACGAGGGTGATCGAGCCAGCGATGAGCACGGCCCTCCGATCCGTTTCGGATGCCCACTCCCGCGCATCCGCAACGGCCTCCTCGAACGAGGCGAATGCGTATGTCGCATCCTGGCCGACCGCGCCGATGACGAGTTCAGCCAAGTCGTCAACGTCCAGAGCCCGCTCGGACTGCGACTGGGTTACGTGGAAACGCGCCCCAAACCCAGCGAGCGCGTCGATGATTCCAACAGCATCCTTGTCTTGCAAAATGCCCAGCACAATGACGACTTCGTCGAAGGTGAAGTAGCTTCCGAGGGAGTCGGCGAGTGCACTGGCGCCGTGCGGGTTGTGTGCGGCGTCGACGATGACCGTTGGCTCAGTGCCGATGACCTGCAGACGCCCAGGCGATGTTGCCGTCGCGAGGCCTTCACCGAGCACGTCGGCAACGAGGGGCTGAGTGCCCCCGCCGATAAAGGACTCAACGGCGGCTATGGCCAAGGCTGCATTATGGCCTTGGTGATCGCCGAACAGCGGTAGAAATAGATCTCGATACACCCCGGCGAGTCCGCGCACCGTAATGAGCTGCCCGCCAACCGCGACCGCGGTGCTTTCCAGCGCGAATGCCGTGCCCTCCATGGCAAGAGTCGACTCGGTCAACTCCACTGCGCGCTCAAGTTCTGCCGTGGCATCCGGAGTCTGAAGTGCGGACACCACGGCAGCGGCCGGCTTGATGATGCCGGACTTTGTGCGCGCGATCTCGGCAACCGTCGAGCCCAGACGCTGGGTGTGGTCGAGCGCGATGGGACCGATCACGGCAACCTGCCCGTCCGCCACGTTGGTCGAGTCCCACTCGCCGCCCATCCCAACTTCGATCACCGCGACATCCACGGGGGCGTCGGCGAAGCTCGCGTATGCCAGAACCGTTAGCGCTTCGAAGAAAGTGAGCGGTTCCTCGTCCTTGGCCACGAATTCAGCGTCAACCAGGTCGATAAAGGGGCGAATGTCTGCCCAGTTCGCGGCCAAAGACCGGTTCGAAATCGGTTGGCCGTCGATCACGATTCGCTCGTTGAGACGAACCAAGTGGGGGCTCGTCATCAGCCCGGTGCGTAAGCCGTACGCTCGCAGAATGCTCTCCGTCATGCGACTCGTCGAGGTCTTGCCGTTGGTTCCCGTGACGTGGATGATCGGATAGCTCGACTGCGGGTCCCCGAGCATGGCTACCGCCCGCCGGGTTGCGTCCAGTCGCGGTTGCGGTGCCGATTCGCCGATTCTGGCGAGCAACTCCTCGTACACTTTGTCTGCGTCATCCTG
>JBGSTT010000064.1:0-5301 GCA_041736385.1 Rhodoglobus sp.
ACGGCGTACTTGACGCGACCGCCGAGGGCTGCTCGGATCTTCGACAGCACGAGCCGGTCAAACAGTGCGAACTGCAGTTTGAGACCGAGCGGCACGTGTCCGGCATCGATCGCCTTCGAGTGCGCGATGGCGACGTCCGCCGCACGCCGGAAAATCTTGCCCCTGCCACCGGCTTCTGCCTTCTGCTCTGAAGAGTTGTAGACCTTCTCGAACACTCTCGGCACGGCAAGAAGGAAGCTCGGCTGGTACGAGGCCATCGAGGGAAGCAGAAGCTTGGTGTCCGGCTGGTGGCCGACCTTCACGCCACCGTGCACCGCGAGCACCGAGATAAACCGCGCAAAGATGTGGGCGAGCGTGATGAAGAGCAAGGTGCTCGAGTCCGGGTTGACGACCTCCGGCACGGCCCGCTGCGCGTTCCTGGTGAGTTCGACGAAATTGGAGTGCGTGATGATGCACCCCTTCGGCTTACCGGTCGTTCCCGAGGTGTAGATCAGGGTCGCGAGGTCGGAACCCTTTGCGATGCGACGGCGACGTTCGATCTCATCGTCGGCAACCCCGGTTCCCGCGGCGGCAAGCTTGTCGAGGTCACCGAGGTCAATTTGCCAGACGTTTCGGATAGCCGGAACGTCCGCTCGAATCTCATCGAATCGCGAGTAGTGATCTGCATTCTCGGTGATGATCGCGGTCGCACCAGAGTCGGTCAGGTTCCACAGAATCTGGCTGGGTGCTGAAGTCTCGTAGATCGGCACGAGCACGGCACCGGCGAACCAGGTCGCGAAGTCGATGAGAGTCCACTCGTAGCGGGTCTTCGCCATCAGGCCGATCTTGTCACCCGGTTCTACACCGGCAGCAACAAGGCCTTTGGCCAGTGCAATGACCTGGCGGAGGAATTCGGCGCTCGTGACGTCGCTCCACCCACCATCAGCGGTCGGGATGGCGAACAGCGCGCGATCAGGGGTGGCAGCAACCCGATCAATGAGCAGATCCGTGGTGTTTGCCTCCGGATCAGCGGCGACCATTGCAGGAACTTCGAACTCTTTCACGGTAACTCCTTCGGCACCGGTAGGGGATGTGCCCAGTGTAGCTGCGGTGTTTATTCGGTGCGATGGCCCTTTCGGAAGGGTTGCGCTTGCCCAACTACACTGAGTGACCGTGCATGCCATTGGGATCGACATCGGTGGAACCAAGATCGCCGGTGCGGTTGTCGCCGAAAATGGCGAGATCATTGCAGAGGAACGAGTCGCCACCGCAGCCGGTGACTCTGACGGCATCGTCGATGCGGTCGTCGGGATGGTTGAGCGGCTGTCTGCCGTACACGAGATTGTGGCTGCTGGTGTTGCGGCCCCCGGCTTCATCGACGTCGAGCAGTCCACCGTCTACTACACGCCGAATATCACCTGGCGCAATGAGCCACTGCGGCAACGATTGCTCGACCGCTTATCGATTGATGTCACGATCGACAACGACGCCAATGCTGCTGGCTGGGCTGAGTATCGCTTTGGTGCTGGCCGCGTCGTGACCGACATGACGATGCTCACGATTGGCACCGGAGTCGGCGGCGCGGTCATCTCGCAAGGTCGACTGTTCCGCGGCGGCTTCGGAGCGGGAGCCGAACTCGGTCACTTGCGGGTTGTTCCTGACGGCTTGCCATGCGGTTGCGGTGCTCGTGGCTGCATCGAACAGTACGGATCTGGCCGGGCGTTATTGCGAATGGCTAACGAGATCGCCGACGTTGGCGGGATTGGTCTTGCGCTCGCTGAGGCGCGCAGCATGCATGGCGCGCTGGATGGCACCGTCGTTGGAGATCTCATTGCTGCCGGCGATCCGGGTGCCGCACGCGCGCTTCAGCAGCTCGGCCACTGGCTCGGGCAGGCTTGCGCGAGCCTCGGAGCGGTACTCGATCCGCAACGGTTCGTGTTCGGCGGTGGCGTGGCGGTCGCGGGGGAGTTGCTGCTGGAACCGATCCGGGAGTCGTACCGGCAGCACGTTCCGGCCCGCGGCTACCATCCAGAACCCGAGTTCGTGATTGCGGAGCTCGTCAACAACGCCGGTGTCGTCGGTGCCGCGGACCTTGCCCGCACCCACGCGCGCGGCGAGCGCTAGAGTAGTCCCCCTCAGGAGGTGCGCGAGTGTTCTACTGGTTCATGAAGAATCTGGTCGCAGGACCCCTGCTCAAGACCGTCTTTCGTCCCTGGGTTGCCGGCACCGAAAACATCCCGAAGACGGGTCCCGTCATCCTTGCCAGCAACCATCTCTCGGTCATCGACTCGATCATCCTGCCTCTGGTGATCGACCGGCGCATTTCGTTCTTGGCCAAGAGTGATTACTTCTCTGGGCGCGGTCTGCGTGGTTGGGCGATCAAGAATTTCTTACTCGGTACCGGGATGCTGCCAATTGATCGGTCCGGCGGCAAGGCATCAGAGGCATCCCTCAATACCGGTCTCGGAGTGCTCTCTGGCGGCAACGTGCTCGGCATTTATCCGGAGGGCACGCGCAGCCCAGATGCTCGGCTCTATCGGGGACGCACCGGCGTCGCCCGCATGATCCTGGAGTCGAGCGCCCCGGTGATCCCGGTTGCGATGTTCGATACCGAGAAGGTCATGCCCATCGGCAGCAAGCTGCCGAAGGTTAGACGCATCGGGATCGTGTTCGGAGAACCCCTCGATTTCACTCGGTTTGAGGGCTTTGAAGGTGACCGTTTCATCCTTCGCTCGATCACGGACGAAATCATTTACGAACTCGGTCGCATCAGCGGGCAGGAGTACGTCGATGTCTACGCGTCCTCCGTGCGCGAGAAGACGGCCAGCGTGCGCGAGAAGACGGGCAGCCGCGCCAACTGAAGTGGGTGGCACCCGGTTCAAGCGGGACAAGGCGAAGCCGATAAACTCGGGGGCTGGCCCGCTTTCCCCATCCCAATTTTCCCCATCCAGAAGGATTTGCTGTGGTTGACCCATCCGAACCAGTTGTGCTCGCAGATCCGGCTGTCATCGCCGGTCTCGACCACTGGCGAACGCTGCCGATCAAGCAACAGCCAGTATGGCCAGATCCGGATGCTGTCGGCGCGGCATCCGCCAAGATTGCAAGTCTGCCACCGCTGGTCTTCGCCGGGGAGGTCGACGTCTTGCGTGAGCGACTCGCGAAGGCAGCCAAGGGGGATGCGTTCCTCCTGCAGGGCGGTGACTGCGCCGAGACGTTCGCCGGTGCGACGGCCCAACAGATCCGCGACCGGGTGAAGACGATCCTCCAGATGGCGGTGGTGCTCACCTACGGAGCGTCCAAGCCGATCATCAAGATGGGCAGGATGGCTGGACAGTTCGCCAAGCCACGCTCAAGCGACACCGAAACGCGCGGCGATATCACCCTGCCGGCCTATCGCGGCGACATCGTCAACGGGTACGACTTCACGCCGGAGTCCCGTCAAGCGGACCCGGCCAGACTCGTCGAGGGATACCACACGGCTGTATCCACCCTCAATCTTGTTCGTGCGTTCACCCAGGGTGGGTTTGCCGACCTCCGGCAAGTTCATTCGTGGAACAAGGGCTTCGCTCAGAATCCTGCCAATCACCGCTACGAGAAGGTCGCCAGCGAGATCGATCGTGCCATCAAGTTCATGGAGGCGGCCGGCGCCAACTTCGACGAACTCAAGCGAGTCGAGTTCTACTCGAGCCATGAGGGCTTGCTCATGGACTACGAGCGTCCGATGACCCGCATCGATTCCCGAACCGGCACGCCCTACAACACGAGCGCGCACTTCTTGTGGATCGGCGAACGCACTCGTGATCTTGACGGTGCGCACGTCGATTATTTCTCCCGGGTGCGTAACCCGATCGGCGTCAAGCTCGGGCCAACGACCACGCCAGAGACGATGAAGCAACTCATTGACAAACTCGATCCGCACCGCGAGCCGGGGCGCCTGACCTTCATCGCCCGGATGGGGGCTGGCAAGGTCCGCGACGCGCTTCCGCCGCTCCTCGAAGCCATCAAGGGTATGGATGCCACACCACTGTGGGTGACCGACCCCATGCACGGCAACGGGCTAACGACCCCGAACGGCTACAAGACGCGGCGCTTCGATGATGTCGTCGACGAGGTGAAGGGGTTCTTCGAGTCCCACCGTGCCGCTGGCACGTATCCTGGCGGCATCCACATCGAACTCACCGGCGACGATGTCACCGAGTGCCTCGGCGGCTCAGAGCAGATTGACGAAGCGACACTCGCGACAAGGTACGAATCGTTGTGCGACCCTCGGCTCAACCACATGCAGTCGCTGGAGTTGGCGTTTCTCGTCGCCGAGGAGCTCGTCGCCTTCTAGACAGCTCTGGTCCTTCTAGCCAGCTCTTGGCGCGCGGGGCTCACGCGGAAAAGCCGACTTTGACGGTGCTGCCGCGTGGCGCTGAAGTACCTTCGTCAGGATCAAGAGAGGTCACGGTGAAGAGGTTCGGTGCGGCGTCAGCGAAGAGGTTGTATTCGAGGTCGAAGCCAGCCTCCTGAAGGATCGGCTTCGCTTCAGCCCACGTGAGGTCGATCACGTCTGGGATCTCGACCTGTTCGACACCCAACGAGGTCACGAGGTCAACAACATCCCCGACGCGCACGACGCTGGCGCCTTCGACGGCTTGCGCGCGCAGCACCGAGCCCTGTGGCACGGTGTCGCTGAACTCGTTCTCGAAGATCGCCCCCGCCCTGAGGCCGGCATCCTGAAGGCGCTCGGTGGCATCCTCAACCGACAGGCCCAAGAGATCGGGTAGCGGTCCTGCCGACACAATCAACGTGATCGGCTCGAGCTCACCGTACTCGGCGACCCCGGTCAAGCTCGTGCCGTTGCGATCTCCGGCCAGCGCGTCGATTACGATTCCGGCCGCGACGTCCCCGCTGAACTGCCCAACGACCTCGAGCAGAGTGAACGGTGCTGCACGGATCTCTGCTGTTGCTTGTTCCTCTGTCATGCCAACGAATGCCGGCACCGCCAACAACCGGGGTCCGATCGATACAAGCAACTGCACCTCGGTTCCGGTCCGCGCCGCCGATCCGAGCGGCGGATCGGTCTGAGCGACCAGGTCCACTCCGATCGTGGTCGATGCAATCTGACCGAGCTCGGCGCTAACGGTGAAGCCGAGGCTCTCGAGTTCCGTCGTCGCCTCCTCGACGGTCATCCCCGCGATGGATGTCGGAATGGTGACGGCAGCGCCGGGCCCGGCCAAGAAGTACCAGGCCGTGAACGCTCCGCCGACGATCGCCGCGATGATGAAGGCGATAAGCACGCCGCGGCCGCGACGGCGCGAGCTCGTCGCGACGCCGGCA
>JBGSTT010000069.1:0-16465 GCA_041736385.1 Rhodoglobus sp.
TCTGGCCCGAGTAATCCGCTCAGTATCGCGCCGCCCATCGCGCCGGTGCCGATAATCGCAATGCTGGGAAGAGTGGTGACCATGGGGACATCCTAGGATTGGGCCCGTGAGCACTTCCGGCGGCACGCGAGCGATCGTCGCCGCGCTCACTGCGAACGCCGGAATTGCGATCACCAAGTTCATTGCGTTCCTGCTGTCCGGATCGAGCGCCATGCTCGCCGAGGCCGTGCACTCTGTAGCGGACACCGGCAACCAATTGTTGCTGCTGATCGGTGGCAGGCGTTCCAAGAAGCACGCAGATGCTGAGCATCCATTTGGCTACGGACGCGTGCGTTTTATTTACGCATTCGTCGTCGCGATCATTCTTTTCTCGGTCGGCGGAATGTTTTCAATCTACGAGGGGATCTCAAAGCTCAACAACCCCGAGCCGCTTGAGTTGCCGTGGGTGCCGATGATCGTGTTGGTCGTCGCGATGGCCCTGGAAACGTACTCTCTGCGAACCGCCGTCCGCGAGTCGAATCGCGTGCGCGGCAAGCAGGGCTGGGTGGCATTCATTCGGCATGCGAAAGCACCGGAGCTGCCGGTTGTACTTCTCGAAGATTTCGCCGCTCTGATCGGGCTCAGCTTCGCGTTCCTCGGTGTTGGGCTCACAATTCTGACCGATGACTCAACCTGGGATGCGATCGGCACGCTCGGGATCGGGGCTTTGTTGATTGTTGTGGCGATCGTGCTCGGCATCGAAACCAAGAGCCTGCTCATCGGCGAGGGTGCCAGCCCCGGCGACGTGACGAAGATCCGGGATGCGATCAGCGCTCACCAGAAGGTCGAGGCGATCGTCCACATGAAAACGCTCTACCTCGGACCAGAGGAACTTCTCGTCGCGTCGAAGATCGCTTTCAAGAGCGGAACACGTCTCGCCGAAATCACTGCAACCATCGGCGAGGTGGAGTCGAGCATCCGCGCAGCCGTGCCGATCGCGCGAGCGATCTACCTCGAGCCAGCCGAGTTTCGTTCAGCGAACGAAGTCAGCCCGCCGACTGACGCAATTGTCATCAAGGGCGCTGACTAAACCGCTGACAGCGCAATGCGGGTCGCGTTCAGCCGGGGGGACCTACACGACACACGTCACCGCTTGGCCGCAAAGAACTCGCGAAGCATCGCCGCGCACTCCGCCTCACGCACGCCAGCAACGACCTCAACACGGTGCGGAAGTCGGCGGTCTCGCAGCACGTCGTGCACGCTGCCAGCCGCTCCTGCCTTTTCGTCCCACGCACCGAAGACGACGCGCGGGATACGCGCCTGCAGGATCGCGCCGGCGCACATGGTGCACGGCTCGAGGGTGACGACGAGTGTCGTGTTCTCGAGGTGCCATGAGCCGGTGGATGCCGCGGCAGCTCGAATGGCGACGACCTCCGCGTGGGCAGTCGGGTCACCCGTGAGCTCGCGCTCGTTGCGTCCTGTGCCGATGGCAACACCCGCATCGTTGAAGACCATGGCTGCGACCGGGACGTCGCCGGTTGCGAACGCGAGCCGCGCGTCTGCGATCGCAAGTGACATCCACTCTTCGGCAGTTGTCATGCAGCCCACACTCCAAGCGACAGCATCTCCACAGTAGATTGAGCCTATGCGAGTCCACGTTGCCGACCACCCGCTCATCACCCACAAGCTCACCGTGCTCCGTGACAAGAACACGCCGTCTCCGACGTTCCGTGCGCTGGCCGAGGAACTTGTCACGCTGCTGGCGTACGAGGCAACCCGAAACGTTCGCACCCACGAAGTGACCATAACGACGCCGGTCGCAGAGACGCGAGGACTCGCCATCAGCGACCCGCGGCCGCTCGTTGTGCCAATTCTGCGCGCGGGGCTCGGCATGCTCGGCGGAATGGTCAAACTCATTCCGACTGCAGAGGTCGGCTTTCTGGGAATGGTTCGCGATGAAGAGACCCTGAAGCCAACGACTTATGCGGAGCGACTGCCTGACGACCTCTCGAACCGGCAGTGCTTCATTCTTGATCCGATGCTGGCCACCGGCGGGTCGCTCAACGCTGCGATCGATTTTCTCTTCGCACGCGGGGCAAAGGATGTCACGGCCGTCTGCCTGATCGGATCTCCTGAAGGGCTCGCCGCGGTTGAGGCGGCGACGGCAGGCCGCGAAGTCACGATCGTGCTCGGTGCTCTAGACGAGAAGCTCAACGAGGTCGGCTACATCGTTCCCGGCCTCGGGGACGCCGGCGATCGCCTCTACGGCACCGTGTAGTCGGTTTGCGAATTCACGCTTCTTGCCCGATAGTTACACCATGACCCTTCGCGCCAACGCTGTGACCTCCTCAGGAGCTCCCGCGATTCGCGATGTCATGTGTTGTCGAATGTGTGCCTAATCGGCCCCTCCTCGCCGAGTTCCGTTCGCAACTGAACAGAAACTCCCGGCGTTCCGTCACCATCACGGCGCAACGCTGAAGCAAGCCCAGTTCGACCCAGAAGGATCACAACCCCATCATCAGGGGCCCTTCACCCCACACTGAGGATCCCGACTTCCATGTCTATTGCATTCATTGACCGCACCCCCATCACTACCGACTCATCCACGTTGTCGCGACCGACCCCGCCGTCCGCCAAGGCGGCACCACGGCTCCGAGCAGTTCCCGAAGGTACAGAGGCTCGAGGCTTTGTGCTGTACGTCGGTCTTGATGAGACCAAAGCCACCGATGCCGGCACCGATCTCAGCGCTCTTGTCGAAAAGCTCAAGGCCGTGCTTGCCGAGTACGCACCTGCAGCTCAGACCCATGCGGCCGTCGCGCTAGCGCCGATCGGCGCAGGCGGTCGAGACGTGGATGTCGTGCGCCTGGCCCTGCAGGATCCCGCCGCTCTGGCCAAGCACCGACAGGTGGACGAGCCCGCCGCAAAGCGCGCGAGTGGCGTAATCATCGACATCTCGCGCAAGCGCGTCATCCTCGATGGCGAAGCTGCAGCGCTGACCTTCAAGGAGTTCGAGCTTCTGCAGTATCTCGTGCTGCGCGAAGGCCGCACCATCGATCGCTCGGAAATCATCGGCTCACTGTGGTCGGCTGGAGCCGGCTCGATCGCCGAAGACGACATCCCGAACGAGCGCACTATTGACGTTCACGTGCGGCGTCTTCGCTCAAAGCTCGGTGACTACGAAGACATCGTGCGCACCGTGCGCGGCGTCGGCTACCGATTCGATCGCCACGCGGATGTCTCGATTCATCAGGCTTCGACGCCGAGCCCGGACTTCTTCTAAGAACGTGAGCGCTACGGAGTCGGGCGCTCGGCTCTCGGCAGCACTGCGACGACGAGCTCGTACGAGTCGCGAATGAGTTCCTCTAGCGGTGCGGCCCCCGATGGCAGGGCAACCGTAATCCAGTGCTTTTTGTTCATGTGATAGCCCGGAGTGACTTCAGGAAACGCCGCGACAAGCGCACGGGCATCCTCTGGATGTGCCTTGAGGGTGATGTGGTGTGGGTCACGATCATCGGCAAGGATCGCAAAAACCCTGCCGACCACCTTGAAAACCGACGCCCCATCACCGAACGGGTAGCTCAGTTCGGTTGCGGGATGCCCAGCGCAAGCATCCATCGCCTCGTCAAAGTCCATGGATCGAAGCCTACGATGACCCCATGACGGTCTTCCATATCGCGCACGCGATCGACTGGCACGACGCTGAGCGTTCTGACGAGTACCGAGTGTCGACGAGAGGTCGCTCGCTCGACGAAGTCGGGTTCATCCACTGTTCGACGGCGGAGCAGGTGACCGGAGTCGCCGAAGCGTTCTACTCCGATGATCCGCTCACCCTGATCGTTCTGGAACTCGACACCGTGGCAATCGAGTCGGCGGGCATCGCAGTGCGCTGGGAAGAGGCCGGCGCAGGTCAACTGTTTCCGCACGTGTATGGCCCGCTAAAACCCGAGTTCGTGGTCTCCGTGACACCGCTCGTTCGGGGCTGATCCCCCCACTCGACAAATTCGCAAAAGAATAACGGATTGATAACTAGACAGCGTTATCTTTCCGTTATATGTTTCTAGTGCTGAAGTTGTTTGCTGTGGCAGCTGATGCGGAATGTGATTGCAGGACACTCTTGGTGCAAGGGAGAGGGTCGGCTTCTAGCCTCTGAAGCCGGCCCTCAATCCTGTTAACGCCCATTTCCTTCTGGCCCAGCCGACAAGGTGCATAGAGTTACTCTCGTGAACCAGAAAATCGCCGCGGTCGACGCGTGGGAAGCGCTGTTTCGAGCGCAGGTTTCTGTGCTGAGGGAGCTTCAACGAGAGTTCCCGAGCGGCGACCTGTCGCTCAACGAGTACGACGTGCTGTTCAACCTCTCGCGGCAACCCGAGCGTCGGTCACGCATGCGAGATCTCAACCAGCACCTGCTGATCACCCAACCGAGCGTGAGTCGCCTCGTCGACCGACTGGTGCGTCGCGGGCTTGTTGTCAAGACGCCGGAAACTGATGACGGTCGAGGTACCCTCGTCACCCTGACGGACCAAGGCTACGAGTTGTTCCGACGCACCGCGATCAAGCATGCTCAGGCCATTCACCGCCGAGTGTCCAGCGCACTCAGTCCCGATGAGTTGGCAACCCTGCGCGAACTGTCTGACAAGCTCCGCCACGGTTCAGACGAGCTTCACCACCGTTAAGTACAGCGCCCGTGAAACCCGACACACCAACGGTTGTGTGGCTGCGCGACGATCTGCGCCTGACCGACAATCCAGCCTTGAGCGCCGCTATTCACCGGGCGCAACCGATCATCGTGCTGTATCTGCTCGACGAGGTCAGTCCAGAGCTCCGTGCACTCGGGGGGGCGAGCCGCTGGTGGCTGCACCACAGCCTTGCGAGTTTGGATGCCGCGATCACCAAGCTCGGCGGCACACTGATCCTTCGGCGCGGTGCTGCTCGCGAGGTCATTCCAGAAATCGTCGCCGAAGTCGGCGCTGGCGCCGTTTATTGGAACCGCCGCTACGGGCGCGCACGCGACATCGACGCCGACCTCAAGTCACGCTTGCGGCGCGAGGCTGACCTCACCCAGACCACTGGCGCCGGTATCGACGTGCAGAGCTTTCACGGGTCACTGCTGTTCGAACCGTGGACCGTGCTGAACGGCCAGGGCGAGCCGTACCGCGTGTTCACACCGTTCTGGAGGGCGTGCCTTGAGCGCGACGTGCGGGCACCGTTGCCTGCTCCGGCCGGGCTGCCTGCGTCCATCCAACCCAGCGGCACGATCATCCGAAGCGATGTTCTGGATGACTGGGCTCTGCGGCCAACGCGACCGGACTGGGCTGAGGGCCTGCGCGAGAACTGGACGCCGGGAGAGGCCGGTGCACACGCGCGCCTGGAAACTTTTGTGAGCGACCACCTCGTCGACTACCACCGCCGGGACGAACCGGCCGTGCCGGCGACCAGCCGGCTGAGCCCACATCTGCGGTTTGGCGAACTCAGCCCGTTCCAGGTGTGGGATCGGGTTCAACGCCACCGCGGTCCCGGCGCTGGAAAAAATGCCGCGAAGTTTCTGAGCGAGCTTGGCTGGCGCGAGTTCAGCTGGAACATCCTCTACAACTTTCCGGAATTGCACCGTGAGAACTATCGCCCGGCGTTTGACAGCTTTCCGTGGCAGACGCCGGATGCCGCAACGCTGACCGCCTGGCAAGACGGTCGCACTGGCATCCCGCTGGTTGATGCTGGCATGCGCGAACTCTGGCGCTCCGGCTACATGCACAACCGCGTACGCATGGTCGTTGCGAGCTTTCTGATCAAGAATCTGCTGGTCGACTGGCGCATTGGCGAGGCGTGGTTCTGGGACACGCTCGTCGACTCCGACGAGGCAAACAACCCGGCGAGCTGGCAGTGGGTTGCCGGTTCAGGGGCGGATGCTGCGCCGTACTTTCGCGTGTTCAACCCCGAACTTCAGGCGAGCAAGTTCGATCCTGACAACGCGTACATTCGCGCCTGGGTGCCCGAGTTCGGCACCACCGGATACCCCGACCCCATTGTGGATCTTCGCGAGTCGCGACAGGCGGCGCTGGCGGCATACGAAGCCGTCAAGGCCTCGCCGGGCGAGCCCAAGCCCATCGACGGCCAGCCCATCAAGGCCCAGCCCCTCAAGGCTCAGTCCATCAACGCTCAGCCCATCAACGAAGGGGCGGCCGACCACCCATAGTCTCGACGGCCCGGGCGCCGACGAGCACACCGGCCATCGCCGCGGCGATCGCGTCGTGGGAACCAATCCAGTCAGCGAGGAATCCCGCGCTGAATGCGTCGCCCGCGCCGGTCGGATCGACAACCGTCGCGTGCGAGGCGAAGATCTGCTCGACCGTCTCGCCGAACGCGACGATCACGCCACCAACACCGAGGGTGACCGCTACGAGCTCGAATGACTCGGCAAGCCGTACAGCGACCTCTCCTGGCGCCGTGAGTCCGGTCAGCAGGCGCCCCTCCTCCAAGCTGGGCAGCAGAATGGATACCCCGGCGATCGCCGCAAGGAACGCCTCAGCCCCGTAGTCAGCGATGAAGCCGGCCGATCCAGGGTCAACGCTCACGGTGACCCCGGCGGCACGGGCGCGATCGAGGAGCTGACGGACTCCGGACGCTCCTGCCCGGTTGAGCAGCGTGTGGCCGGTGAGGTGCAGGACGGCCGCCTCGGCCAGCAACTCATCGGTGACCGCGGCCGGGTCGAGCGCCGCATTCGCGCCTCGTTGGGTGAGCATCGATCGACTGTCGCCATCCACCATCACGACGATGGTGCCGGTTGGTAACTCGCCATCGGCCGCGATGTGAGCGCTGACGCCGGGCAGAAGCGCGGTGTGCCGATCGACATCGGCGCCGGCGGCGACGCCGACGTAGTCGACAGCGACACCGAGCTCCGCAAGCCAGGCAGCGGTGTTGGCTGCCGAGCCGCCAGCCCGAAGTCGAATTGACGATGGCGTGTCGGTGTCGGCTCGAATCGGTCCACTCGGCACGACGACAACATCGTCGATCAGGTCGCCGAAGCAGATGACGCGGTCACGCATTGAGCGCGCTCCACGCTGTCGCGATCTGACCTGCGACGCGCACGTTGTTCCGCGCCAGATCGAGATTCACCTCAAGGCTTCGACCGTCTGAGAGCTCGACAATTTTCAGCAGCAGAAACGGCGTGACGGCCTTGCCGGTCACGCCGGCGTCGTGCGCGAGCGCCAGCGCTTCCGCAAGCACGCGGTCGTGCTCGGCGGGATCCCACTGCTGCTCGATCGGAATGGGGTTCGCAACGACGATCCCTTGACCGTGACCGAGCTCGTCCTGCGAGCGCATGATCGCCGCGACTTGAGCCGCATCATCCACCGACCAATCAAGTGTGTGTGCCGACTCGCTCAGCCAGAATCGCGGAAAGATCGTGGTGCCGAACCCGATCACCGGAACACTGAGGGTCTCGAGCCGCTCGAGAGTCGCCGCGATGTCGAGCACCGACTTCACGCCGGCCGAGACCACGGTGATCGCCGTGACCGCGAGGGTGGAGATATCCGCGGACTCGTCAAAGGTTTCGTTCGCACCACGGTGTACTCCGCCGAGGCCGCCGGTGGCAAACACCCGGATGCCGGCACTCGCGGCAAGGTGCGACGTCGCGGCCACCGTGGTCGCCGCACTCACTCCCCTGGCGGCAATGATCGGAATGTCGCGCACGCTCGCCTTCACGAGGTCCTCTTCAGCAATGCGCCGAACACCCTCGGCATCGAGGCCGATCTGCGGTACCCCGTCAAGGATGGCGATCGTCGCGGGGGTGACACCGGCATCCCGCAGGATCGTCTCGAACTCGATTGCGGCCGCGTGATTGCGAGGTCGAGGTAGTCCGTGCGAGATGATCGTGGACTCGAGCGCGACAACGGGCCGGTTCGCGGCGAGCGCGTCAGCTACTTCGGGTGAGACGGAGAACGGCGTGGATAGCACGTAGACACTGTAGCCGCGAGGGGATGCACCGGGCGGGCGATCTGGGGCCGCACCGGTCAGCTGCGCTCAACGTTCATGCCAAAGATGATCGCCGCGTCGCGGATCGCAACGCTCAGAAACGGTCGCCGCCCCGACAGGTAGCCGAGTTCGCCATCCGGGTCGAACGCCCACGCGGCATGCAGCGCCCGAAACCGCCCGATCACACGATTGCGCGAGAGGATGCGCCGGCCTTCGAACGCCTGCAGTGTCGGGAGCGGCAGCTGCGGCATCCCGGGAAACAGTGCTCGGCCGATGCGCGCGGCGACGGAGGCTACCGGGGTGGTCGAGACCGGCAGCGTCATCGAGACCGTCGCCGTGTCGGCACCTCGACGAGCGCTGTCACGGCGATTCTCTGCACGGTCAAACTTCGCAAGGTGCTTCGGGATGCCCCACAGCTCGCGTCCCCCGATCATGGAAGCCTCGCTGTCGACCCAGATTCGGGTAATCGTGATGCGCAAGCCGCCGCGCCCGAAGCTCGGCACCGCGACCAGTAGTTCGTTGTAGTCGAGCACCCCGCCTGGCACGTAGCGTGCGAAGGCGGCCCCGACAATCACGCGGCGGCCGAGGCGCAGCGGTCGCCGACCGTCCGGGATAACGATCGCAGGGACGGCCTCGTGGGGCACGTGGAACACCGACACGATCATCGATCCGCCGAGGTACCACGGCTCAGGCGGATATGCGGGCATATACGCGAGGGTACTGCGCCGCTGTCAGCGCCGCGCCCACTGCTCTTTCTCGCGCTCGGCGAACTGAACGAAGGTCGTCGCTGGGGCGCCGGTGAGTTTGCGAATCGTGCGGTTGGGGAACGCTGAGACGTTCATCCGCACCACCTTATAGATCATCTTTTGCACGTCGATGTAGTCGGCCGGGGCACCCTGCTCGGCCAAGCGTGCCGCATACTCGGCGGCCGTTGGTGCCGCGTAGCGCACCGGGTAACCGAGCACTTCCGTCAGCCGACGTGCGACCCCGTAGTAGTCGAGAGACTCTTCGCCAGAGAGCGTGTACGCCTTGCCGAGATGCCCGTCTTGCGTGAAGACCCGCGACGCCACTCGGCCAAGGTCGTCCGTGTCAACGAATGCCGTGCGGGCGCGCGACGCCGGGACAAAAATCTCACCTCGGTCGCGAATGTCGTCTCGATAGGTCGTCGAGAGGTTTTGCATGAAGAAGTTCGGCCGCAGAAAGGTGTACGGTGCTGAGCGCTCTTTCAGATACTTCTCGACGGCATGGTGCGGGGTTGCGCGATTGAACTGCACGCCTTGCAGAGAGAGGAACACGATGTGTCGCACGCCGTGCTCGAGTGCCGCATCGATCAGCGGAAACAGGGTCTGCTGCACGTCGGAGATCGGCGGCGGTCGCATCAGAAACAGTCGGTCGACGCCGTCAAATACCGCCGGCCAGGTGCTGGCATCCTCGAAGTCGAATTCGCGGGCCTCCGTACCAGCGACAACCTCCGTCTTGGCCGCATCGCGCACCGCCGAGGCGACGGATTCGCCACGCGCGACGAGGTGCTCGGCGACGGCTCTGCCAACATTGCCGGTTGCGCCGGTGACAAGCACGGTACCGGTCATGACGGATCACCGATCGCACCAAGAATGCGGTCGAGTTCCCCGATGTCCTGCGCGGTGAGTGAATCGAATCGCGGGGCGATCGCCTCAAAGTACCCGCGCTCGAACGCATCAACCTCGACTCGCGCTTCCGGTGTCAGCCGGATAACACGTCCACGACGGTCAGCTTCGTTGACGTCGCTCGTCACAAGGCCCTGAGCCTTCAGGGCGTCAACCGTCTGGCTGACGGCACCGCTGGTCACGCGCAACTTCGCCGCGAGCTCAGCGACGCTCGACTCCTCGCTGCGCGACAGTACGAACATCGCGTTCATCTGCCCTCGCGTAAGGCCGCGACTCTTGAACGGGTACGTTCCACTCGCCGCGAAGTCGCGGGTGAGCACGCCGATCCGCTCGATCACGCGAGCGAGAGTCGCTGCGCGAGTGGCTGTCTCCTCCCGAGTGGTTGTCTCCTCACGAGTGGCAACCATCATCGGCTAGCGAACGGCAGCTGGTGCACGAACTCGCGGTCGTCGATCTGAGTCAAGATGAAGCGTGCGAGGTCGCCTCTGGCAATTTGCGTGCTCGCGTTCACCCCCACCCAGCCGACGCGGTAGGTGCCGGTCGGAGTGGCATCCGTTAGGCGCGGGCCGCGCACGACGGTCCAATCGAGTCCGCTCTCGCGCAACACGTCAAGGTGGCTCTCTGCGTCAGCGAGCACCTGGGGTGAGATTCTCTGCAACAGGAACCGGATGATCTTGTCGGCGGCCTTCGGCCGGTCGTGCTCTTCCGATGGCAGCCCGCCGCCAGAAAGCGTAATCACGCGAGCAATGCCTGCGCGCTTCATGGCCTCGACAATGTTGCGGGTTCCGTCGGTCTGGAGCGTCGGGGGTGAGCCCTTGACCTGACCGAACACGCTCACGACGACATCCGCGCCCTTAATCGTCTCGTCGACGGCCGCCGGGTCGAGCACGTCACCGGCAACGACAACAAGGCGATCGGATGCCTCGGCGACGGCTTCTGGCCTGCGCGCGAGCATGCGGACCGAGTGTCCAGCGGCAAGAGCCTGCTCGAGAACATGCTTGCCGGTGCGGCCGGTGCCGCCGAAGAGGGCGATGGTGTGGAAGGTTGGTTCAACGGTTGAGGTCATGCAATTAGTTTAGCTGCTAATGCAATTTGCTAAACGGTCTACTCCCGGGGGAGTAACTTCCCCGTTTTCACTGGTCTCCCCCTCGCTGTTGCAGTTACGGTACGAATAATTGCAGTTACTGCACCACAAACCGGCAGGCAGGACAACCGATGGAACGCCAGTTCGTCATCGATGCTCAAGGCATCAGCAAGAGTTACGGAAAGGGGTCGAGCCGTTTTGACGCGCTGAAAGATGTCACGCTTCAGGTCGAGCGCGGCGAGTGCGTCGCAATCGTCGGCAAGAGCGGCTCTGGCAAGTCGACCCTCATGCACATCATCGCCATGCTCGACGAGCCCGACGCCGGCACGATCGAGTTCAACGGAACCAACGCGAGAGTAATGTCCGCCAAGCGCGTGAATGCTCTGCGCAACAAGGAGTTCGGCTTCGTCTTCCAGCAGTTCTTCCTCACGGCTGGCGCCTCGGTCCTCGACAACGTCACCCTGCCGCTCACGATCGCCGGCATACCCCCCGCAGCTCGAAAGGAGCGTGGATTGCGGGTGCTTCGCCAGTTCGAACTCGAAGACAAAGCGAACAGCAACGCCAACGACCTCTCCGGCGGCCAGAAGCAACGCGTCGTGATCAGTCGCGCTCTCGTCAACGAGCCGAGCGTCATCTTCGCCGACGAACCGACCGGCAACCTCGACACCGCGACCGGCGGGATCGTCGAAGATACCCTGTTCAACCTCAATCGCGAGCTGGGCATAACGCTCATCATCGTCACCCACGACGAAGAACTCGCGGCGCGCTGCGATCGACAGGTGTTCCTTCGCGACGGGGTCATCGTTTCGAGCCTGACCGCATCGAGCACCACTAGCCAGAATGGAGCGGCAGCATGAGAACCATCGATCTGGTCTCGACCGCGGTGCGCAACACGTTCCGTAGCAAGCTCCGCACCACCCTGACCGTGATGGCGCTGTTCGTCGGCGCATTCACCCTCACCCTCACCACCGCCGTCGGCGCCGGCGTCACTGACTATGTCGAGAAGCAAGTCGCGTCCCTCGGCGCGGATGACGTGCTAATCGTCACGCGGACTGCCGAAGTGACGACAGGCGATGGGCCGGCCGAGTACGACCCTGAGACCTCGAGCGCATCAACTGGCGCCACTGCGCCTAGCCTGCCAGGTTCCGGCGAAAGCGACCCATTGACCGAAGAGGATCTCGACGAGCTTGCCGCCATTGACGGCATCGTGAGTGTCGACCCGATCCAACCGGCGGAGCTTGACTTCGTGCAGCACGACGGTGGAACTCGCTTCGAGATCACAGTGAACCCGACCTCGTCCGTGACACAGTCAGACCTTGTTGCGGGCGCCCAACTCAGCGAAACCTCGTCGACTCGCCAGCTGATGTTGCCATCCACCTACGTGGATGCCCTCGGTTTCGACAACGCCGAGGACGCGGTCGACGCCACGGTGCAGCTCGGCGTCACCGATGTGCTCGGCAAACAGCATGAAGTGGATGCCACAGTCGTCGGTGTCTCGCAAGAGAGCCTGCTGACATCCGGAGCCGGAGCGAACGCCGCGCTTGTGAGCGAGCTTGCCGACGTGCAGGCCGCGGGGGTCGACAGCGGGCCGGCACTATATGCCATCGCTGTCGCCCGCTTCGATGCGGCGTTAACCGCGGCCGAGATCACGGACCTCAAGCAAGCGGTAACGAGCGCCGGCTTTGGCGCGCAAACGATCCAAGACCAGCTCGGAGTGATCAAGACCGTCATCGACGGCATCATCGGCGTACTCAATGCCTTCGCCATCGTCGCGTTGCTCGCAGCCGCCTTCGGGATCGTAAATACGCTGCTGATGAGCGTGCAGGAGCGAACTCGCGAGATCGGACTCATGAAGGCCATGGGCATGCGAAGCGGAAAGGTATTCGCGCTCTTCAGTCTCGAGGCTGCCTTCATTGGCTTCCTCGGCAGCGCTATCGGAGCATCCGTCGCCGTGCTGATCGGCACTGCGCTCAATGCAGCCCTGGCAGCAGGACCGCTGTCTGCGCTGCCGGGCCTGAGCATCCTGCTGTTCGATCCGCTGTCTATCGTCGGCATCATCCTGCTCATCATGGCGATCGCGTTCCTCTCCGGAACGTTGCCAGCCAGACGTGCCGCGAAGAAGAATCCGATCGAATCACTACGCTACGAATAACGGAAGGATCGCGCATGACGGATGAGCGGCAACCGACCGTCCGTCAGCGCAAGCAGGCGGCGACGGCGCAACGCATCGAGCGAAGCGCCGTCGCTCTCGTGCTCGACCACGGCCTCGATCAGGTGACGGTCGACATGATCTGCGAAGCCGCAGGGGTCTCGCAGCGCACCTTCTTCAACTACTTCAAGACCAAGGATGCCGCGATCCTCGGCACCACAACACCAAGGCTCGACGAGCACCAGGTTCGCGAGTTTCTGGCATCGGACAATCCTGAGCTGCTTGCCGAGATCATGGGACTCGTCGTTGGCCTCGTGCCAGTCGACACTAGCGATCCCGCGCTCGCCCACTCGCGCCTCCGGATCATCAGAGATAGCCCGCTACTGCTGCATAAAGAGATCGAGCGGCTTTTCGCCGTTCGCGAGGAGATCGAAAGGATCCTTTATTTGCGGATGCGGCGGACGGCAGCGCCCGCCGAGACTGCACAGCAGACCCGCGAGCAGGCCGCCCTGATCACGCATCTTGTGGCTGGCATCCTGCGGTTTGAGGTCGAACGATCCGGCGCGCAGGTACCAGACATCGCAGGTTTCGCCCCGACCGGCACGCTCTTAGCGGCGGTGGTGCCCAAGCTCATCGGTCACGCCGCCGATCGGGCGTCGCCGCCGAGCTCCTAAGGCTCCTTCGCCGCTGCTGCTTCGCTTGGCATATCGCCGCGGTCTCGGCAGGTCTCGGTCAGCCGATGCGGATCATCTTTTTGTTCACGAACTCGTCGATGCCGAGCGTGCCGAGCTCGCGTCCAGAACCCGAGCGCTTGACACCGCCGAACGGCAACTCTGGGCTGTCGGCGAGCACGCAGTTCACGTAGACCATGCCGGCCTCGATGCGATCGGCGACGCGCATCGCCTGTGCCGCGTCGGTCGTGAACAGGTAAGAGCCCAGGCCGAACGGAGTGTCGTTGGCGAGCTCGACCGCTTCGTCTTCGTTGTGCACCTTGAACACCTGAGCGACGGGGCCGAAGAACTCCTCGTAGTAGGCCGAGTTACCGGCGTCGACATTGGAGAGCACCGTGGCGGCGAAGAAGTTGCCGTCACGAGTGCCGCCCGTGACGAGAGTTGCCCCTCCTGCGACGGCCCGTGAGACCTGATCTTCGAGGCCTTCTGCTGCACTGGCTGACGACAGCGGCCCGTACTTGCCACCCTCGACCATCGGGTCGGTCGGGCTGGTCGACGACATCTTCTCCATGAACAGCGCCAAGAAGTCGTCGTACAGCGTGTCCAGCACGATGAATCGCTTGGCACCATTGCAGGACTGTCCGCTGTTATCGAGCCGAGCATCCACCGCCATCTGTACGGTGGCGTCGAGGTCGTCGGTACTGAGGACAATGAACGGGTCGCTGCCACCTAGCTCAAGCACGACCTTCTTGAGGTGACGGCCAGCCTGCTCGGCGACGGCCGCTCCCGCGCGCTCGGAGCCCGTTAGTGAGATGCCTTGCACCCGAGGATCGGCGATGATCGTGCCGATCTGATCGGTCGTAGCGTAGAGGTTGGTGTACGCGCCAGCGGGGAAACCGGCATCCACGAAGATCTGATGGATCGCCGCCGCCGACTCTGGGCACTGTGACGCGTGCTTGAGCAGGATCGTGTTGCCAAGGATGAGGTTCGGCCCCGCGAAGCGCGCCACCTGGTAGTACGGGAAGTTCCAAGGCATGATGCCCAGCAGAACGCCCATCGCGCTCTTGCGGATCACCGCGGAGCCCTCGCTGCCCTCGGCCAGGGTGATGGGCTCGTCGGCGAGCAGAGTGGGGCCATTATCGGCGTAGTACTGGTAAATGTCGGCCGCGAAATCTACCTCGCCGAGGGCGTCACCGATCGGCTTGCCCATCTCGCGCACGATGGTTTCCGCAAGTTCCTGACGCCGTTCACGGTGCAGGTCGGCGACCCTGGCGACCAGAGCGGCACGGTCGGCCGCTGTGGTTGAACGCGACCAGCCGCGGTAGGCATTGAAAGCGCCGTCGATCGCGGTAGCCACGTCGGTGTCAGTCGCGGTCGCGTAGGACCGGAGGGTCTCGCCGGTGGCCGGGTTGATCACTGCGTACTTGCTCATGAGGCTCCTTGGGGGAATGAACAGTGCACGCAACACTCACCCGATCGGGAGGGCCGCAGTGCACACCTGCTCCTACTTTACGGTCAGTGCCGGCCCCTACCGCGATTGACCGCCTTGCCAAGGCTTAGATCCCCGGAGGCGGATCCCAGATCACCCAGAGCGCGTCGGCGATAGGAAAGCGATTCGACAGGTGTCCGTTACACATCACGACGACGACGGTCTCTCGATCGGCCGAGACGGTGAAGTCTGAGATGTAGCCGCCCATACGGCCGGTGTGCGAGAGGTCGCCATCCGCCTCGATATTGATGCCGGCCGCGTACTGCTCGCCATCGCCGTCGTCAACCGCGCCGACCGCGAAGTCGTCCTTGACGAAGTCCCCCGCTCGATATTGGTCGCCCCAGCGAGCCAACTCGGACGGCGTTGCGATGATTCCGGTGTGGCCGTAGGACGTCCACCCCGCAATTTGAAGTTGGAGCTTGTCGTCATACGACAGCGCGATGTCGGAGCCGGTGAGGGTGGGCGCCAGAACCATGTCGAGGCCCAGCGGCGCGAAAAGCGACAAGGCGAGAAAGTCAGGAAGTGTTTCGCCGCTGACCCGGCCGACTACCTCAGCCAGCAGCACGTAGTTTGAGTTGGAGTACAGGAACCCGGTGCCAGGCTCGAGCTTGTCCTCCCGTCGGATCGCATCCAACGTTGTCGCCTGATCGGCGGGCTGACTGAAGCCGATGCCCACCTCGTCGAGCTCGACCCAGTAGTCCGGGATGCGGCTCGTTTGATGCATCAACTGGTCAAGTGTGACCGTCTCACTCCAGGCGGGCAGGTCGTCGACATAGGCGCTGATGGGATCGGCGAGCGAGAGCAGCCCGTCCCGTTGCAACATGAGCACCGCGGTTGCGGTGAACTGTTTCGAGATAGACGCGATGTCAAAGCGCGTCTGTGTGGTGACCGGGGTGCTCGCGTCGAGGTCTGCGAGACCGGCGGCGCCCGCCCACACGACGGCACCTTGCTTGGCGACCGCAGCGGAGCATCCTGGCTGCTGGTTTGGAACGAGCCCGGTGATGGTCTGGTCGCTGAGCCGGCGTTGCTCAACAATCTTCTCTTTTGCGAGCGCTGCCGCACCAGGAGTGCGATCCGCTACGCGAGTTTCGGGGGCAGCGGCGCACCCCGCGAGGAGCGCGAGTAGACCGGCGCCGAACGCCAAAGGAGCCCACCGCGACATCATCACAAGGCCAAGGTAGCGCAGGCGAGGTGAGAGATTCAGGTGCGCGTTTCGGCGCGCTTCTCGGCGCATCACCCGCGGCCGATCGCAGCAGAAGACTAAACCGGTACGCGTTCCTCTGCCACGCTGTTTCCGCCGTCGACAATGATCGTCTGGCCGGTGACGTAGCTCGCGCCAGGGGAGGCAAGCCAAGCGATGACGGATGCCACCTCGTCGGGTGTTCCGCTGCGGCCGACGGGTACCAGCCCTCCCTCTGCGACCTCGCTCGGCAGTTGCGAGCCGGTCGCGATCCAACCGGGCGCCACCGCGTTTGCGGT
>JBGSTT010000072.1:0-17294 GCA_041736385.1 Rhodoglobus sp.
GGCGAGCCCCAGCGGTACGTAGAGCAAACCATTGGTGAGCGTCGCAATCCAGCGGCGGTCTAGATCCGGATGCGACCCGGGCCCCGACATGATCGCCGCCGTGATGGCGCCGAGGTTGATCGCGTGGCCGCCGAAGAGCGCCGCTCCCGCCGAGCCCAGCCCGGTACCGACGAGCGCGAAGCGTGGCGGAGGCGTGTAGCCGTTCTCCGCAAGCACCGTAAAGCCGGCAACGTTCTGCCCTGCCATCGTGACGATAAAGAGGGGCAGCCCTACGGTCAACACGATAAACGGATCGAAGGTTGGGGCCACGAACGTGAGTTGTGGAACGACGCTGGCTTCGGTCAGCCAGTCGGTGCCGGCCGAGATGAGCACCGCGATGACGGCCACGAGCATCGCCGCTGGAACCGCCCACCGCGGTGCCAGCCGGTAGAGCAGCAACCAGACGATCACGATCGGGCCAGCGAGCAGTGGCAGGGTCGCGACAGCTTCGATCGGCGCGAGACAGATGGGAAACAGCACCCCGGCGAGCAAGGCGCTGGCCAGCGGCCGAGGAATCCCGATAATCGCCCGCCCAAGCGCTGGCCACAGCCCGCAGAGCACCATCAGTGTCGCGCTGACCAGAAAGGCGCCGACCGCATCGGAGAACCGGATGCCACCGCCGGCGGCGGCAAGCAGCACCGCAGCCCCCGGCGTTGACCATGCAATAGCGAGCGGGATGCGCAGCCACAGCGCCGCGATGGTGCTCACGACCGCTGTCGCGAAACAGATGGCAAGGAGCCCAGAGGCAGCCTGCGCATCGCTGGCCCCGACGGCGGCGAGCCCGGCAATGACAAGGGCGAACGATGACGCGAACCCCGAGATCGCGGCGACGAAACCAGCAGAAATGGGCTGAAGGACGGTCATTCCTTGGGGCATCGTGTAAGCCTAGAGCGAGAACACCGCCCGTAGCTCTGGCCACGCGGCTTGCCGCACGTACACGGGCAATTCCTCGATTGGCGTCGGCCGTGTGACTACCCGACCACCATCCTGGGCGTCGCCAGTGAATGCGTCGATCCAGACACCCTCCGGCAGATACACCGCCCATTCTGTTGCCCCGGGGTCGAGCACGGGGGCGACGAGGAGGTCGCGACCGAGCATCCACTGGAGCGGATGGGTCCAGACCTGCTCGTCATGCGGGTGGTCAAAATACAGCGGACGCATGAGCGGCGAACTGGTCGCGATGCTCTCGCGGGCGGCAGCACTCAGGTAAGGCACGAGCCTCTCTCGCAGTGCGCTGAACCGGCGGAAGACCGGGATGACCCGGGCATCGCCGGTGCGATCGGCGATGTTCCATGGCGTTCGGTCGCGGGATGGGGTGCGGTGGTGGTTGAACTCGGAGTGATACTGCATGATCGGCACGAAGGTCGCTGCTGCCGCTGAACGAAGGTACAAGTCAGCATCGGGGATGTCGCCGGAGAAACCTGCGAAATCCCATCCCCAATAGACGATGCCGCTCGATGCAGCCGACAGCCCCGCAAACAGCGACCAGCGGAACGCCTCCCATGTCGAGTTCTCATCACCGGCCCAGAATGCTCCGTGCGCCTGGCTTCCGGTAAACCCCGCACGACTGAATGTCACGGGAGCTTTGCCAGCCGACCGCAGCAGGTCACCGTACGCCTTGGCGTAGTACACCGGAAACAGGCTGTTCCCCTCGTCGCCGTGCATCCCGTTGAGGTACCGCAAGTCGCTGCCCCAAGCATGTTCGCCACCGTCGGTCTTGAAGCCGTCGATGCCGAGTTCTTCGACGAGGTAGCGTCGGCGGTCGGTCCACCACTGCGCGGCGCGGTCATCAGTGAGGTCGGGCATTAGACCGAGCGGGAACCACCAGCCTCGGTTGCGATACGGCCTCAGGGTGCCGTTGGGGGCCAGCTCGCGCACGAGCATGTTCTCCCGAACAGCAACCTCAGCATCGATTTCGACTTGGCCCCGCGGGTGCGGACGCATCTTGATGAGGGGAATTTGCCAAAGGTGCAGACGGATGCCCCGGTCATGAAGTTCATCGACCATGCCCTTGGGGTCCGGCCAGGGTCCATCCTCAGGAAAGGTGAAGTCGGCGAGAATGTGCGGCGCTTCTGAGACGGGCGCCTCCGAACCCCGCCACGCGGTAAAGGTACTCTCGTCGCTCCACGCCTCGATGACGACGGACCCCACCGGAATGCCGTGGTGTCGGTGGGCATCGACCTGCCGCATAACCTCGGCTTGTGTGTTCCACTCGTTGCCACTAGCCCAGAGCCTGAACACCCAGTCGGGCAACTCGATGGGCCGACCCACCTCAGAGAGGAATGCCGCGAGCACGCTTGTTGGATCTCCACGGTAAAGCGCGACGTCGATCAGGCCGTCGGGTGCCGTTTCGGCTTCAACCCAAATCCGATCCGGCATCGAGTCGCCAACGTCAAACCACACTCGACGAGACGTGCGAACATGGAAACCCCACCCCGACCCGCCCACCACATGAGCGAATGGCATAGGGAGGTAGGTTTTGCGCTCTGGGCCTTGGTTCTTGTACTGCTCAAAGACGATCGAGTCGAGACTGGCACCGCGCTGATCGAGTGCGTCGTACCGCTCCCCGAAACCCGTCACATGCTCGCGTGGCTCCAACGGGAGTGCAAATCGCACCCGATGGATTACCTCGCCGTCGTCGAGCACGGCAACACTGTCAGGTATGGCGCCAGCAACGGACTGAGTGGATGCCCGCCACCCGGCAACCCGAAACTCGAACCACCGAGTTCGTTGGGCGCCGCCAACGAAGCGATAGCGATAGGCATCGCCGGACGTGAGTGCGTCGAGAGTTATCTGCCATCCGTTCGCCACGCGAGCAAGCCGCGCCTGTGCCGAAGCGAGGTGTCCGCCGTCGATGGTCTGCCCACGGGACCGACGTGCCACGGGTGCGAGAGTTCGGGTCTGCACGGCACCATTGTTCGTCGTGAACTCCAGGGTGACCTCCCCCACTTCGACCGACGTACGCACGCCGAGAGTCGCTGACTGCCCTGCTACCGGCACGACTGGGTCACGCTGTTCGGTGTCGACCGAGTAAGGGTGCCCTGAGCCAAAGGGACGATGCCGGATCATCGAGCGACCCCGAGTTCAACTGCGAGCCGCACGTACATGGCATGGGACCATAGGAGCGGAGTTGCAACGGGGCCCCATCGATCGACCCACTCCCGTCTGCGGTGAGGGAAAAGCAGGTGATCATCGGCCTGCTCCGGCATGTCTCCAGCTTCAGTGACGGTGCCCGCTGCCCAGCGCAGCTGGTCCAGCGCGCGCTCGCGCTGCCCCGATGCGGCGAATGTGAGCCCGAGCATACAGCTCAGGAGGGGCCATTGACCGCCCCCAAAGAAGGTGTCCTTGAGGTAGCGATGCACTCCCCCGTCGACGTTGAGTTGTCGATCGATCTGCGCGATTGTGGCCACGGCCACGGGGCCGTCGGCTGGGATGACGCCGAGGGGATAGATGACGGCAAGCAGGCTCGCGTCAACCTCGGACGAACCTAACCACTTCGTGAGGTGGCCGCGAACAACGCCACGCGAGCGAATCAGAGCGTCGATATCTTTGACCGCCTCGAGAGCGCGAGTTGCGCGATCGCCGTCGAGTTCGCCCGCCACAGCGGCGAGTCCGGCGGAAATACAGCCCAGAGTTGAGACATGCACCTCATCCTCGCGCTCTTCCCACCAATCAAAGCAGGGTCGATCCCATGAGCTCAGTAAGTAGTCGGCAGCCAGTTCAATCGCAGGATGCCATGCCTCCAGCGTGAGGCCGTGCCGACGCGCATGCTCGACCACCGCCCACAGCCAGGTGCCGTATCCGTCGAGTTGGAAGTCCCACCAGTCGTCGGTCCCCTCGTCACCGGCAAAGGTGAACCGGGTCGGCAGCATCTGCGAGTCAGCGACGGGCATACCGGATGCGGCGGCGGCGACGATCTGCTCAATATGCTCGCGGCGAGATATCAGTATCCCCGCACACCAGTCATGGAATCGACTCGCGGACCCCACCTCGCCGTACGCCGACATCGCGTCAGCGATGAAGGCTCCGTCACGGAACCAGCTGTACCCGCGGTAGGCGGAAAAGGAGGGGCTCGCTGGGTAGGCGCCGGTGGAATCCTGCAGGGCCAGGATCGTCGCGACACTGCTGCCGGCGAGAGCGGCGAGCCGAGGCATCCCCAGCTCGTTGCTGCGGACAGTGGTCATGGTGGTGCTCTCTCCAGATGGGGTAATCATGGTCAGGATAAGGGCCCCGAGGCTTTGCGCTTCGGGGCCCCTCTCGCGACGGCTAGCCGCCGATTGCTGCGTTGATGCGCTCTTCAGCGGAATCGAGGGCTTCCTGCACGGTCTTGCGACCGGCCTGAGCCTCCACTAACTCCTCGCCCATGATGTCCTGCATCTCGGACTGTCCTTTCGCGACGACCGGCGGCAACGCAATACTGTCGAGGGAGTCGAAGACCGCCTGACGGTTGGCCGGGTTGGTCTTGTCGAGGTAGGTCGCAAGCTTCACCTCATCCGCGATGGGAGGCAGCTCCCAACCCGAGTCAAGACGCGCGTCAACCATGGTCGTCGACGAGGTCAGGAACTCCGCCCACTTGGTGGCAGCCGCTACGTTCTCTGAAGTGGCCGAAACGCCGACCGCGTTGGAGAAGACCGCGCTGGCCTGCTGGGTGTTGCCCGGTTCGACAGCGATGTCCCAGCCGAAGGGAACGTCGGCGACAGCACCGAATATCCAGATGCCGGTGTGCATCATGGCGAGGTTGCCTTCCTTGAACAGGTTCGTGTCGAAGTCGGGTGTGCCCTGACCCTGCTCAATGGTCGGCATGGTGCGGCCACTCTTGCCCACGAGCCACTCTGCGGCCTCAACTCCGGCCGGGGTGTTGAACGCGACAGCGGTACCATCGGCATTCAGGAAATCACCACCGCTCTGGGCCAGCGCCTTGTAGTACTCAAAGAAGCTCACGGGCTGGTGGTTGCCCCAGACGCCCGCGGCCTGGTCAGTAAGTGCCTCGGCAGCGGCATCCTCATCGGCCCAGGTCCAGTCGCTGGTGGGGTAGTCGAGACCTGCCGCATCGAACAGGTCCTTGTTGTAATAGAGCACTACCGCGGAAAACGAACTGGGCAGGGCGAAGGACGTTCCGTCGGTGGAGTAAGCCTCGAGCAATGAAGGCCGGTACGCCTCCGGGTTCGCAACCTCGAGCGGCGCGAGTACGCCGTTAGCCTGGTAGGAGGCGTAATTCGAGAACTCGATGTCGAAGACGTCGGACACCGTGCCAGCCGCGAGATCGGTCTGGAGGGCGGTTCCATAGTCGCCGTACGGCAGTGTAGTGACCTCGACGGTGATGTCGGGGTTCTCCACCTCGAAGGCATCGACGATGAGCTGTAGGTTCTCCTCGTTGCCGTCGTTCGAGATGAAGTTGGTGTAGGTGATGGTGACGGGGCCGCTTTCTGTTGGGGTGGCCGCGCACCCGGTCATCACGAGCGCCGAGGCGCCGAGAATACCGAGTACTGCTAGTGCTTTGCGATTCATGGTGCTGTATCTCCCTTGATATTGATGGTGATGGTGCGATCTGCTCCGGGCTACTTGATCCCCGAGCTTGCGACGCCCTGGATGACGTACTTCTGGGCGAAGATATAGAGAGCGAGCATCGGCAGGATGCTCACAACGGAACCGGCCATGATGATGTCCCACTCAGTGGTGTACTGGCCCTGCAGCCCGGCTAGGGCGATCGGAAGGGTCTGGAGCTCAGGCTTGCGAAGCACCACAAGCGGCCAGAGGAAACTGTTCCAGCTCCCCATGAACGCGAATACGGTGAGTGTTGCCAGCGCGGGACGGATGTTCGGAAGCACGATCGAAAAGAAGGTTCGGAAGTGCCCTGCGCCGTCGAGCATGGCTGCTTCGTCGAGATCGCGGGGCACCTGATTGATCGCCTGACGCAACAGAAAGATGCCGAATGCGCTCGCGAAGGTCGGAAGTAGGGCACCCAAATAGGTGTTCAGCAAACCAAAACTCTTGAGTTGGACGAACAGCGGAACGATCAGCACCTGCAGCGGAATCATCATCGTCGCGAGGTACACAGCGAAGATGATCCCGCGACCCCGGAACGGCAACCGACTGAAGGCGTAGGCGGCGGTTGAACTGGTTACCAGTTGCACGACGGTGGTTACGACGGCCAGCAACAGGCTGTTGCCGATGATCCGCAGGAACGGGAGCTCGGTGAACAGCCGCTCGTACGCCCCCAATGACGGGTTCTCGGGAATCAGCTTCGGCGCCAGTGACAGTCCTGCACCGGGGCTGATCGAGGTGATGATCGTCCAGAAGAACGGGAAGAACATGGCGAGGGCACCGAGCACCATCACCACGTGCAAAACGATCCAGCTCGCGTACTGGCGTGGGGGCATCCGTCGTGTCAACATCAGAGCGGAGTCAGCCATAGGTGACCCACCGCCTCTGGCCTCGCACCTGAATAAGAGTGACCGCAAGCACCACGATGAAGAGCATCCACGACAGGGCGGATGCCTCCCCTGCGGCCCCGTAGCGGAACGTCAGATCGTAAATTCGCAGCACCACGACCTCGCTGGCACCGTTCGGGCCCCCGCCCGTCATCGCATAGACCTGGTCAAACACCTGGAATCCGTTGATCAGTGAGATCACAATGACGAAGAATGTGGACGGCGAGAGCATCGGCAGAGTTATGCTCACCAGCCGTCGCCACCACCTTGCGCCATCGACCTTGGCTGCGTCGTAGAGATCCGGCGAGATCGCTTGGAGCCCGGCGAGCAGTATCACCATGACGAAGCCGAGGTCTTTCCACGCCGACGCAATGATGATGGATGGCATGGCCCAGGTGGGGTCACTCCACCAGCCAGGGCCGTCGATACCGAAGAAGCCCAGCACCGCGTTGACGACCCCATTGCTGGGATTGAGTAGCCAACGCCAGACCAACGCAACCACGATCCAGCTGGTGATCACCGGCAGAAAGTACACGCCGCGAAGTAGGGAGCGGCCCTTCAGCGCTGTGTTGAGCGCGAGCGCAAGGATGAGTCCGCCGATGTAGACCAGCGGCAAGTAGCCCACGATGTAGTACACCGTGTGCAGGAAGACAGCGCCCGTGGTCGGGTCGCTCAGCAGATTTACGTAGTTATCGAAGCCGACGAACCTCTGCGGTGAGATCAGGTTCCACTCGGTGAGGCTTACCCACGCCGCCGAGACCATGGGCACGAGCACGAACAGTGCCAGGGGGATGGCGCTCGGCAAGAGGAAGGCAAGCACCGTTAGCACGTACTTCAGTCGCACGGCGGGGGTCTGTCTGCGCACCGGACCGGAGAGTGTAGGTGGTGTCGACCGAGCAAGAACCGAAGTGGACAGGGGGGCGACGCTCATCCGTCGTCACCCTGCGGAGAGGACTGTTCGACAAGGCGTTCGCGTACGAGTCGCCCCTGATCGCCAGCCAAACCTTCGGAGTCGAACGGCGTCGCAAGCACAATTGCCGCGGCGCCCTGTGCCCAGCTCTCGTCTTGCCATGTCTCCACCGCTACGCCGACTCCGCGACGACTGGGGATAAGCGCCGACCGCAGGGCCGGCTCGAACCCGAACGACCAGTGCTTCCAAGCCGCGGTTCCCTCCCCCATGACGATGACGATCTCGGGGTCGAGGGTGTGGATGACTCCCGCGAGTGCTCGGCCGAGACGATGTCCGGCTTCGCTGAAGATCGCGGTCGCAGCGGGGTTCTCGGCATCGGCGGCCGCTCGAAGTGCCGCCATACCGCTGCGCTCCCCGATCACACCCTGAGATCGAGCCGCGGTGACGAGTGCCGCCTCCCCGATGTAGCTCTCAAGGCAGCCGTAGTTGCCGCAACTGCACAGCGGTCCGCCCTCGGCAACAGGAATGTGGCCGATCTCGCCCGCTCCTCCACCATTGCCGCGGAGCACGACGCCGTCGACGACGATGCCGGCACCGACACCGGTGCCGATGGTGACCACGAGAAAGTTCTCGTGCTGGCGGCCCACCCCGTAGAGGCGCTCGGCAACGGCAAGCGCATTCACGTTGTTCTCGACGAGGACGGGCAGCGAGAATTCACGCCGCAGCGTGGATCCGATCGGAACCTGCTGCCAGCCGAGCTGGGACGAGTCGACGGTTCCGCTTCCCTGGCGGTCGACACTGCCGGGGACTCCTACGCCAATGCCCAACAGCGGCTCTTTGGATCCACCGGCGATGAAGCGGCGCAATAGCGCAGTGAGGTCAGTGAGCATCGTTCTGGCAGACGCATCGAATGGTTCGCTCGCCGACCGTCGAACTGATCCGTCGATTCCCACTTCAACGAAAGCGACATGATCTGCGACGACTTTGACGCCTACGGCACGACCCGCGGACGACACGATACCGAGCATCCGTGCAGGGCGGCCGCCCTGTGAAGGTGAGTGTTCAAGTTCAACAAGCAGGCCATCAATGATGAGGTCTTTGGTCAGCGCCGTCATCAGGGCCGGGGAGACATTGAGGGCGCGGGCGAGGTCGGCACGCGAAGCAGGACCGTGGGCACCCAGGTTTGCGAGAATCGCGGACCGGTTGACATCGGTGCGGGCTGCGGGGCGATGCGCCATCGATATTCCCATTCTCCTGATCGGCTTTGTTCAGAACTAAATAAACTCTAGAACAAAGTCGGGGCGCCGTCAAGACGCTCGCGACTCGCGAGTCGCCGAGTTCGGCGAGACCAGACTCGCGCAGAACATCGTCCGCGACGCAGAGAACCGTCGCTGGCTCTAAGGAGCCAACGGGAGCGTGCTGATGAGCGCTAAGCCGACTTCTCGATCTGGCGCGGAATCTTGTGCGGCACGATCGTCGGCGCCGCATTCTCAAGCACCGACTCGCGCGTGACGATGACGCGGGCGACCTGATCATCGGATGGCACGTCGAACATGATCGGCCCGAGCACTTCTTCCATAATGGCGCGCAAGCCGCGAGCACCGGTCTGGCGCAATACTGCGAGGTCGGCGATCGCCTCGAGGGCATCGTGTTCGAAGTCGAGCTCGACCCCGTCGAGCTCGAACATGCGCTGATACTGGCGCACGAGCGCATTCTTGGGCTTGGTGAGGATGTCCATCAGCGCGACCTGATCGAGCGGCGTCACCGTCGTGACGACGGGCAGCCGCCCGATGAACTCGGGAATCAGCCCGAACTTGTGCAGGTCTTCCGGGAGCACCTCGCTGAAGAGGTTCACGTCGTCGCCCTTGCTGTGCAGCGGCGCCCCGAAGCCGATCCCCTTCTTGCCAGAACGCTGGGAGATGATCTCATCGAGCCCGGCGAACGCCCCGGCGACAATAAAGAGCACGTTCGTGGTGTCGACCTGAATGAACTCCTGATGTGGATGCTTGCGGCCACCCTGCGGCGGAACGGATGCGACCGTACCTTCCAGAATCTTCAACAGGGCTTGCTGCACGCCTTCGCCAGAGACATCCCTAGTGATTGACGGGTTCTCGGCCTTGCGAGCGATCTTGTCGATCTCGTCGATGTAAATGATGCCGGTCTCGGCGCGCTTCACGTCGTAGTCCGCAGCCTGAATGAGCTTGAGCAGGATGTTCTCAACGTCTTCGCCGACGTAGCCCGCTTCGGTTAGCGCCGTGGCATCCGCAACAGCAAAAGGAACATTCAGGCGCTTGGCAAGGGTCTGAGCGAGGTACGTTTTGCCGCAACCGGTCGGGCCGATGAGCAGGATGTTCGACTTGGCGATCTCGACGTCATCGATGATTGCGTCAGCGGCGGTCAGGGTGTTGCGGGCCCGGATGCGCTTGTAGTGGTTGTAAACGGCAACCGACAGGGCGCGCTTGGCGTGCTCCTGACCGATGACGTACTCCTCGAGGAAGGCGTAAATCTCGCGCGGCTTCGGAAGATCGAACTCACTCGTGGTCTCTTCGCCCGCTTCGGCGAGACGCTCCTCGATGATCTCGTTGCACAACTCAACACACTCGTCACAGATGTACACGCCCGGGCCGGCAATGAGCTGCTGCACTTGCTTCTGGCTCTTGCCACAGAAGGAACACTTGAGAAGGTCGGCGCTTTCTCCGATACGTGCCATATCCCCGTTCCTCCTCTGCGCGGATGCGTGCTACCGAGCCTAACCCGCAAAAACAGCCCACGATGGCACGCTGTGCACAACTGTTACGGCGCGCCGCGCGCGATCGACCGCCCAGATACCTGTGGCAAGATGGTCCTCAAGGCCAAGAACTACGGTGAGGTGAGCAATGCAGTCGAGGTGGGCGCGAGTCGCGCGTGGCGCAAGCGCCGCCATCTTCGCTACCGTGATCGCCGCTGTCTCGCACACGATCGCGGGCGGCGCAGCGCCGTCTGTGTTCGCCATCGTGGTTTCACTCGCCGTCTCGATCAGCGCCTGCGTGCTCCTCGCCGGGCGCACTCTCTCTATTTCTCGGCTCAGCCTGTCGGTCGCAATCACGCAGGCGCTCTTCCACGGCGTGTTCGGTTCGCTAAGCGCGCCCGCCGCGCTTGGGCATAGCCACGCGGCATCCGCTGCAATGGCGGGCATGGGCGCTTCAGCCGCCCACGCAAACATGTGGTTCGCGCACGCCGTCGCCGCTGTCATCACGATCATCGCGCTCCGTTATGGCGAGCGCGCGTTCTGGTCACTGGCGACAACGGCGTCCCTTCTGGTTCGCCGAGTTACCGTCGCTGTCACTGCAATCGCAATCGCCACGCCGCGCTTAGTGCCCACGGTTGGCGCTCAGCAGGTCACTCCTGCGCTCGGCCATCTGTTGTCGTCTCTGCGCTATCGCGGGCCTCCGCTCGTGCACGCCAGCCGCTAAAGCGGCACATCTCTGCCGGATCTCTCCCGGTTACGGGCACTCGCCCGCTGCACTCGCAGAACTGCACGACCCAACCCGGCCGCAGCACGCGGCCACGACAGTCAAGGACATTAACTCATGAACATACAACGCCGAACCATCATCGGCACTTCCCTCGCTGTGCTCGCCGGCGCCTCGCTGGCTCTGGCCGCGCCGTTGAGCGCTAGCGCTCACGTCTCGGCGAGCGCAAGCTCGACCGCTGCCGGTTCGTACACCATCGTCACGATCAGCGTGCCGCACGGCGTCGAAGCGGAGTCGACGTCGATTGTGACGATCGAGATCCCCGAAAGCATCGCCGGTGTCACCCCAACCGTCAACCCCAACTGGACCATCACGAAGACTCTCGATGGCGAACGAGTCGCTGAGGTCGTCTACACGGCGATTGGTGCTGGATTGCCGACCGACCAGCGCGACACCTTCGAGTTGTCCCTTCAATTGCCGGAAGGCCAGCCCGGCGATGTCGTGGAGTTCCGCACAACGCAGACCAGCCCGACCGGCGCAACGGTCGTCTGGGAAGGCGACGACGTTCCGTCGGTGGTGTTGACGGCGGCGAGCGCCGTTGACGGGCATTCCTCCGGTGCCGGTAACGACCACAACCACAGTGAGGAAATGACGGCGGAGGGAATCAACGCGGAAGAGGTCGTTGCCATCTCGGCACCGATTGCTGCGAACGACACACTCGGGCGCGTGCTCGGTGGTGCCGGTCTGCTGCTCGGTGCAATTGCATTGGCGATCAGCGTGGTTACCCGCCGCACTGCGCTCGGCACCGCGGGCTCTGACAGCCCAACAACGTCGAGCACGAACAACAAGTAGTGACGATGCGCGCCGACAATCCAACAACGGAAACGCGATTAGCCAGATTGTCATGGCTTCAGGTGTTGCTCGTCTCGACGGGGTTGCTTGTCGGGACGGTGCTGATTGTTGCTCCCGTGCTGGGGTTCGCCGCCCCAGCGCAGGCGCACAGCTACCTCATCGCGTCGACACCTGAGGCGGGCAGCACCATCGCCGAGTTGCCGCAACAGTTCTCGGTGACCAGCAACGAGGCGCTGCTCGACATCAGCGGCGACGGTACAGGGTTCGCACTCCAGGTGACGGATGCCGATGGTCTGTTCTACGGCGACGGTTGCGTCACCGTCGAGGGCGCTTCGATGTCCACCCCGGCTTCCCTCGGCGAGGCGGGAACCTACCTCGTACAGTGGCAGATCATCTCGGCCGATGGGCATCCGATCTCAGACCAGTTCACCTTTGACTGGCAGCCAGCCGAAAGTGTGACTCTCAGTGAAGGATCGGCGGCCGCTCCGGACTGCGGCGGTAACGCCGATACCGGCACGGCCGTCGAAGGAGCAGACGACTCAAACGGCGAAGACGGGAACAACGGATCTGTTGATCCGGTGACTGCGGCTGCAAACAACGCGGCCACGCTCTCGAACGTGCTCTGGGTCGGCGGTATCCTCGCCGCGGTTACCCTCGCCGTGCTGGTGACCTTGGGTCTACTCACTCGCAGACCCAAGGCCTAGCCGGTTCAGCTTCTCCAGATTCCGCTTCTCCAGATTCCGCTACTTCGCGGCGAGCGCTTCCTTCGCAGGCAGCGTCGGGATGTTCTTGCGACTAGTCAGCACCTGATCGATCAGGCCATACTCGAGCGCCTCAGCGGCGCTAAGAATCTTGTCGCGATCGATGTCCTTGTTCACCTGCTCGACACTGCGGTTCGAGTGCGCTGACAGCGTCATCTCCAGCCACTCGCGCATGCGCATGATTTCGCGAGCCTGAATCTCAATGTCGGAGGCTTGGCCGCGGCCGGCATCCCCCGTCGACGGCTGGTGAATCAGGATGCGCGCATTCGGCAGTGCGAGTCGCTTGCCTGGCGTGCCAGCCGCCATCAGCACGGCCGCTGCAGACGCCGCCTGACCCAAGACCACGGTCTGAATCTGTGGACGAATGTAGAGCATCGTGTCGTAGATCGCCGTCATCGCGGTGAACGAACCACCGGGCGAGTTGATGTACATCACGATGTCGCGGTCGGGGTCCTGGCTCTCGAGCACGAGGAGCTGGGCCATCACGTCGTCGGCGGACGCGTCGTCGACCTGCACGCCGAGGAAGATGATGCGGTCCTCGAACAGCTTGGCGTAGGGGTCCTGGCGCTTGTAGCCGTAGGCGGTGCGCTCTTCGAAGGTGGGGAGGATGTAGCGCGAGTCGGGCATCGACTGGCCGGAGCCACCCATCGAGCTGGCTGCGGTTCCACCGAATGTGGGGATAGTCATAGTTTCTTCCTGTTCGCTTCGGTGAGCTACTTGGACTCGGTGCTGGGGGTGTCGCTGACGGTGCCGCCGCCGCCGGCGACATCCGTCGCGGACTCGCGCACGTGGTCGACGAAACCGTATTCGAGGGCTTCCTGGGCGCTGAACCAGCGGTCCCGGTCGCCGTCGGCGTTGATCTGCTCGACCGTCTTGCCGGTCTGGGCCGCGGTGATCTCGGCGAGGCGCTTCTTCATGTCCAGGATGAGTTGCGCCTGGGTCTGGATGTCGCTCGCCGTGCCGCCGAATCCGCCGTGCGGCTGGTGCAGCAGCACGCGGGTGTTCGGGGTGATGTACCGCTTGCCCTTGGTGCCGGACGTGAGCAGCAGCTGGCCCATCGAGGCCGCCATGCCGATGCCGACGGTGACGATGTCGTTGGGCACGAACTGCATCGTGTCGTAGATCGCCATGCCCGCGGTGATCGAGCCGCCGGGCGAGTTGATGTAGAGGTAGATGTCCCGTTCGGGGTCCTCCGCTGCCAGCAGCAGAATCTTGGCGCAGATCTCATTGGCGCTGTCGTCACGAACCTCTGAACCCAGCCAGATGATGCGGTCTTTCAGCAGTCGGTCAAAAACGCCGGGTGTGGGTGTCATATCGGCCATGTCGCGCTCCGTTTCACTTGTCGCTTCAGATTGAATCTATAGGAGCCGACGCTCCCGAAAGGCTGTGTTCGCCCTCGGCAGATATCGCGCCGTTCCGGGGCAGGCCGGCGGGGCTGCCCGGTCACGCAAGACGGGCCGGATGTCTGGTGACATCCGGCCCGTCGGCTCACGTGAGCAGGTGGTTCTACTTCTTGGCTGCGGCCTTCTTCTTCGCTGCAGCGGCCTTGGCCGCCTTGGCCTTGGCTGCCTTGGCCTTGAGGGCCTTCGCCTCTGCGTCGGCATCGGCCTCAACCTCGGCGGCGTTGGAGTCGTCTTCCTCGATCTCCGCTTCGTTATCCGCATCGGACGCCTCATCAGAGGCCTCGTCGGCGATCGCGACGAACTCGGACAGGTCGACGGCGTTGCCGTTGGAGTCAACGACCTCGGCCTTGCCCAGGGCGATGGCGAGAGCCTTGTTGCGGGCGACCTCGGCCACCATGGACGGGATCTGACCGTTGCCGCTCAGCGCCTGAACGAATTCGCTCGGGTCCATGCCGTACTGGGCTGCACCCTGGATCAGGTACTGGGTGAGCTCATCCTGGCTGACCTGGACCTTCTCGGCCTCGGCGATCGTGTCGAGCAGGATCTGCTGACGGAACGTCTTTTCGCTGGACTCGGTGACCTCGGCGCGGTGCTCGGCGTCTTCGAGGCGGTTCTCGCCCTCGAGGTGGCGACGAACCTCGTCCTCGATGATCGCGGTCGGGATCGGAACCTCAACCGACTCGAGGAGCTGCTCAACGAGCTTCTCGCGGGCCTGGGTGCCCTGACCGAAGGCCTTGGAGCGCTCGACCTGGCCCTTGAGGCTCTCGGTCAATTCGGCGATGGTGTCGAACTCGCTGGCGATCTGAGCGAAGTCGTCGTCGGCGGTGGGAAGCTCGCGCTCCTTGATGGCGATGACGGTGACGGTGATCTCGGCGGTCTCGCCCTCGTGGTCCCCACCCATGAGGTTGGAGTTGAAGGTGGTGGTCTCGCCGGCGCTGAGAGAGTCGAGCGCCTCATCGATGCCGTCGATCAGGTCGCCGGAGCCGACCTCGTAAGAGATACCGCTGGCGTTGTCGACCTCGACGCCGTTGATGGCGGCGATCAGATCGATCTGCGCGAAGTCGCCCGTGGTGGCGGGGCGGTCGACGGTGACGAGCGTGCCGAAGCGACCGCGCAGGTTGTCGAGTTCCTCGGTGACCTCTTCAGCGGACACCTCGACGGCGTCGACGGTGAGCTTGAGGCCGGAGTAGTTCGGCATGTCGATCTCGGGGCGCACGTCGACCTCGATGGCCAGCTCCAGGTCTCCGGAGAAGTCCTTGTCGCTGGGCCAGGCGACGATGTCGGCCTCGGGGCGGCCCAGCGGGCGCAGCTTGTGCTCGGTCACGGCCGTGCGGTAGAAACCGTCGAGGCTCTCGTTGACCGCGTGCTCCAGCACGGCGGATTTACCGACGCGCTGGTCGATGATGGCCGGCGGGACCTTACCCTTGCGGAAGCCGGGAATGTTGATGTCCTCGGCGATGTGGCCGTAGGCGTGGGTGATGCTGGGCTTCAACTCCTCGGGGGCCACCGAGATGGTGACCTTCGCGCGAGTGGGGCTCAGTTTTTCTACCGTGGACTTCACGTGGCAATCTCCTGTGTTCGACCGATGTATAGGGGGGTTGGTCGGGGCGACAGGATTCGAACCTGCGACCTCTCGGCCCCAAACCGAGCGCTCTACCAAGCTGAGCTACGCCCCGGACAATTTCTCAACCCGGTGATGGCATCCGTTTGGCGCGCAGAATTCACGCAATTCACGGAATGACCTCGGTAAGTCTACTGCACGGTCCGGATGCCGCGGGCCGGGACGTGCAGCCGGCGACCGTCAACGTGTACTACGCTGTGTGAGTGCGCAGGAGACTGCGCCCGGGGGATGTAGCTCAATGGTAGAGCCTCAGTTTTCCAAACTGATGGCGCGGGTTCGATTCCCGTCATCCCCTCCACATTGTCGATGACCTGCGAGCCGGCGTAGCCCGGCGCACGCGCTGCCAGACTGTCTGACAGGCTTTCTCCCACGGGTTTAGCGTTGCCGGTGGGGCTGGTCATGTGCCTCGCGACGCCTCCGTGAGAGGCGCACCTGGGGAGTGCATATGCCAATTCAACTGACTCGACGCAGCGTGCTGGGGAGCTTCGCAGCGGTGAGCATGCTGACCGCCGCCGGCATGAAACCGTCGTCATTCGCACGCGTCGATTGGACGCTCGTCTCCGACGAAAAGCCGGTGCAGATCAGCCGTTCGCGCAAGATATACGATCCAGGCTTTCCCGGACGAGTCGCGGAGGCCTGTTTCAGGCCAGACCGAGCCTGTCCAGGGTCGCCCGCAGGGTGTCAGCGGAATGCTGGAACAGCGTCTGCTCCGAATCGGAGAACGGCACCTCGATCACCCGGGACACGCCATCGGCGTTGACCACGGTCGGCACCGATAACGCCACATTGCTCACGCCGCGATAGTCGGTCAGCACCGAGCTGACCGGAAGCACGGCGCCTTCGTCACGCAGCACGGCCTCCACGATCCGCGCCCCGGAGAGCCCGATCGCGTAGTTGGTTGCGCCCTTGCCGGCGATGACCCGGTAGGCCGCGGTCTTGACGTCTTCGGTTATGGCCGCGAATTCGGACTCGGAGAACTTCGCGCGTCCGTTCGTGACGGGAGAGATGTCATCCGCAACCCACTGGGCGAGCGAGATCGGGCCGACCCTGGCCTGGGACCAGAGCGGGAACTCCGAGTCGCCATGCTCGCCGACAATCACGGCGTGCACATTGGCGATCGCGACGTCAACCCGGTGGGCAAGCAACCAGCGCAGCCGTGAGGAGTCGAGCACGGTGCCCGAGCCGAAGACGCGCGCCGACGGGAGACCGCTGAAGTGCAGGGCAGCATAGGTGAGGATGTCGCAGGGGTTGGTGACGATCATGTAGACCGCGTCAGGGGCGCGCTCGACGAGCTTGGGCATCAGTTCACGCAGAATCCCCACGTTGACGCCCGACATCTCCAGGCGGGATTGGCCGGGATGCTGCCGGGCGCCGGCGGTGATCACGACCATGTTGGCGCCCGAGATCGCATCCAGGTCCGAACCACCCGACACGCAGGATGCGCCGGTGAACTGCGTGCCGTGGGCGAGGTCGAGCACCTCGGCCTCAACCTTGGCCTCATTGATGTCGTAGAGCACGACCTCGCGCGCAGACTCGCGAATTAGAGAGGCGTAGGCGAGGGACGAGCCCACGGCACCTGCCCCGATGATGGCCAGCTTGGAGTTCTCGATTGCGCTCATGACCCAATTCTGCTCCTCACAAGACCAGGACCCGGCATCCGAGGCCCGGGGCACGGTCAGGACCGCCGTCAGTGCCGCAGGTAGGTGAGCACGGCCAGCACGCGGCGATGGTCGGAGCCCGAGTCGTCGAGGCCGAGCTTCTGGAAGATCGACGTGACGTTTTTCTCGACCGCGCCGACACCGATGATGAGCATCGCTGCAATGCC